>JAFNAH010000038.1 GCA_017860075.1 Acidobacteriota bacterium
GGTGCGGCGGCAGCGATTCGCATACCCGACCCGAAACCGACATTCTATGTTCGTGGTATCGGTTCAGCGCAGGATGTGCTCATTGCACAGCTCACCAGGAAGAAGGACACCCGCGAAATCCAGGCATCCTCGACCAACGCCAGCGTCAACAATAAGGAAGGTTTCAAGCGAGGAAGGGTCTATAGGGTGACAGCCATCGCTCTGTCCAAAGAACTGTACAGCGTCACACCTGAACAAACCCTGAAACCGGGAGAGTACCTCCTGGTGTTTGGTCACGCCGAGACTTCCTTCGAGTTCGGCGTTCAAGCCAGGTCCCGGTAACTGGGCTTGGGTGCTCAGCCGTTTTGAGCCTGACGCGGGCCATCCCCGCGCGCCCTGCTGCGCGAGGTTGTTGCATAGAATATCGCCCCCCCGAACAGCACCGTGACGAGAGAGAGCGTCGACTCCAGCGGGCGCCCACGGAAGTTCCAGACCAGCGCCCAGGCCGAGACCGCGAGAAAAAGCAGCGGTGTCACGGGGTACCCCCAGGCGCGAAACGGGCGCGCCATCTGCGGTCTCCTGAATCGCAGGACGATCACACAGCTGATGGCGATGCTGGCAAAGAGGGTCAGCGTGAAGCCGACATACTGCTGGATCTGGTCCACCCTTCCCGAGAGGATCATCACGGATGTGATCGCGCCCTGCAGCAGGAGGGATGCGCCCGGCGCACCGGTGGTGCTGCTGGTTCGCGAGAAAATTCGAAAGGGCGAGAAATCCCGGCCGAGCGCGTAGTACACCCTCGGGCCCGCGATCGTCATCGCGGAGGCGGAAGCCACCAGCGAGATCGACAGGACTGCTGTCACGAGGATGGCGCCGACGTTCCCGAAAAGAGCGTTGGCGGCGATGAGTCCGACTTCCACCTTGTTGGCGAGCGCATCGACGTTGGCGCCGTAGAAATAGACGGCGTTCAGCCCCAGGTAAAGCAAGACCACGATCACCGTCCCCAGCAGCAGGGAGCGGGGCAGGTTCTCCCGGGGGTTCTTGATTTCTCCCGCCACGTAGGCTGAGGCATTCCACCCCGAGTAACAGAACATGACAAAGATCAGGGAGTTCGCGAAGGCCCCCCACTTATCGGCGAGACCCATGGCTCCGTAGGCGGGAGAAACGTAGGACAGGTTGGAGACGTGGCCTTTCCCGACGGCAGCAGCCGCCACGATGATCAGGACTATCCCCGCCAGTTTGAAGAGGGTAATCAAGTCGTTGAAGCGAATCCCGCCGCGAATCCCCCGCAAGTGAATCGCCACCAGGATCCATGCCATGCAGATCGCAATCCAGTCGTTGACGTTTATGAACCCCCATAGAACAGGCTCGGATGCGAGAGCGGGAAAGAAGAGCGTGAGGTAGCGGACCAGGCTCTTGAGCGCCGATGCGATCGGCGCCGCGAAGCCGGCGAAGAGCGAAACAAATGCGCTCATGAACCCGAACGGCAGGCCGTAGGTCTCCTTCAGGTAGACGTATTCCCCGCCGGCATGGGGCATTGCCGCCCCCAGTTCGGCATAGCAGAGAGCCCCGCAGAACGCCAGGATGCCACCCACGACCCAGAGCAGGAATATGTACCCCGGGTGTCCCAGCGCTCCCGCCTGGAAGCCGGTTGATGTGAAGATTCCGGCCCCGATGATGTTCGCGATGACGAGCGCCGTGGCCGATCTGAGGCCGATGCCCCGTATCAGTCCCTGATCGTGCGCATTGTCGACTGCGACGCCCGGCTTTTCCAGGACACCAGTCCGGGTTCCCTCCAGGACGTCTTCGGGCTGCTCAATTGGCATTGGCGAACATTCCTCAGCCTCGGATCAGCAGCATCTCCGAGCTGAATCCCGGCCCCAGTGCCGTAACGAGCCCGTATTCTCCCGGACGGACTGCCCGCGTCTCCAGGAATTCCTTGAGCACGAACAGGACGGTCGGCGAGGACATGTTCCCGAATCTTGTCAGAACGTCCCGGGCGCGGTCCAGTTGGCCGTTGGTAAGCCCGAGCGTCTGCCTGTAAGCTTCCAGAACTTTGGTGCCTCCGGGGTGGGCGATCAGGTGGGTCAGATCTTTGAGCGTAATATCGTTCTCGCCCAGGAACTCAAGCAGGTTCGGCAGAACCCATTCGCTTACGATCGTCGGGATATCGCGCGAGAAGAGCACCTTCAGTCCGTGCTGGTTTACCTCCCACCCCATGACGTCCAGGGAGTCATACCAGATCGTTGAACGGCTTCCGACGATGGTGGGCCCCTCGTCGCCTGTCTCCGCACCCGAAACGAGGACCGCGGCCGCGCCGTCACCGAAGAGGGAAGTGGCAACGAGGTTGCTCTTGCTCAAGTCGTTACGGAGGAACGTCAGGCTGCAGAGCTCCGCCGCGAGGACCAGTGCCCGTTTCTCGGGGAAGGCCTGGGTGAATTCGTAAGCCCTGGCAAGCGCCGAAACGCCGCCGGCACATCCCAATCCCCACACCGGCGTGCGACGAATGTCCTTACGCAGGGACAGGTTGTTTACCAGGCGCGCATCGATGCTGGGAGTGGCAAGGCCCGTGGTCGACACGAAGATGATGTGATCAATTGCCTGCGGCTCAAGCCCGGCGGTCGAGAGGCACTTGAGAATCGCCGCCTGCCCCAGTTCGAGGGCCATGTTGATGTAGACCTCGTTCTTCTCGGCGAATGTATGCTGGCGGGAGAACCACTCAGGCGGGGCCGAAAAGTACCGTTCGCGTATCAACGCATTGTCGAAAATCGGGATGAGCCGGTCGATGTCGGGGAAAGCTTCCTGGAAAAGAGACCTGCTGAAGTCCCTCACGCTGGCCTGGTCGACACGGTACGGCGGCACTGCGGTTCCCACCGCGCTAATCCTGCTCATGAACTGCACCTCCTCAATAAAATCTATGTCCCGGCCACCCCGATTCAACCAGGCGGCAGGAGCCGCTGCCCCTGCTGCCGGGATGGCGCTATTGCATTCGCCGCGTGGCTGTGTGCTTCCAAAAACCGTACATTCCCCGGCGAGAGTTGATATCGATCGGCTACTTCCCCCGCGAGTCCAATACTGCAATCTCGCGAGCGAAGAGCGGATTGGTAGGAAATTCTTCGCTCAAACCTCTCAGAAGCTCGCGTGCCTGCATGGGCTTGTTGGCGCGAAGGCTTGCGATTGCCAGCAGCAGGCGTGCGAAAGGCGCCAAAAGGCGGCCTCGTTCAGCGGCGATCTTCAGGTGCCGGATACCCTCTTCCGCGTTGCCACTGTAGCCGGCGAAGCGCAGCATCCAGCGGACCGGTGCAAACAGGTTGCCGATGATGTAGCTGCTGATTCCCGTGGCGAGATAGGCATCGTAATAATCGGGCGCGACCCCCAGCAGAGTCTTGGCGTACTCCGCAGCCTGCTTGGTGAACCGGAGCGCCGCCAGGTTTTCATTTTCGATCAGGGACGAATAGTCGCCCCGGAGCCCGTAAACCAGCGCCATTGCAAAGAGGGCATCGTGGTTGAGTGGATCCTTGCCGAGTCGCTGCTTGGCCATTGCCTCGGCTCGGTCGAGCTGCTCATAGAAGCTATCCCGGACCTTGGGGTCAGCCTTGGGACGGGCGCGGGAAACAAAGGTGGAGTTCTTGGTATAGAACTGCGCCTCCAGGACGCCAAGCCTGTCGAACTCGGCAAAGATCAGGCTGGCTGCCTGAGAAACCGGGCCACGCGGGTCATCGATGTTGCGCTGCTGCCAGAGCGTTAATTCCTGGCGAGCCGCTTCGAACTGGAGGCCGTACATCAGCCTGTAGCCGGTTTCCAGCGACGGCAGGGAATTGTCTGCCTTCGCAACCGCCGGCACCGCCAGAAGCCCCAGTACAATCAGCGTCTTTTGGACAAACCTGTACATTCAATACTTCCCCTCTGCTTCTGCCGGGAACATGACGGCGGCTCTCAACGCAGCCCGGCGGCAAAAGCCGCGGCATTAATATTTGCATTTTTCGAGCCTCTGGGGTAGTTTTTTCGATGTTTTGGTTGCAGCATCCCGCAATCCTAAGCTCTCGAGCGCTCAGCCGCCCCGGGCGAAGTGAGGCGGAACGAGCCGATGAAAGGCCATGTCTGATCCACTATTTGATGAAGTAATCGGCATACTCGCCGAGGCCAAGCGCAGACCCCCGGACACAATCTCGCCGGACAGTTCCCTGGTCGAGCTGGGATTTGACTCTCTTGACGTCATTACGACCGTCTTTGAGCTCGAGAGCAAATTCAAGATCTCGATTTCGGATGATCATGTGCGCACGCTCCGCACGGTTCGTGACGTCGTGGAGGGGGTCAGGACGCTCATAGACGAAAAAACGGCTCATGCCTAGACGTCGGGTGGCCATCACCGGGATGGGTGTCATATGCGCGCTCGGCCGGAACCGGCAGGAGCTGTGGGATGCCTTGTCGTCCGGGCGCCCGGCCATAGGCCCCATCGAATCGGTGGACATCGAGGACCTGCGTTTCCGCAATGGGGCCCAGGTCCGGGGGTACGATCCCGCGGCCCATTTCGATGACAACCGGTCTGCCCTGCTGGACCGCTTTGCGCAATTCGCGCTCATCGCCGCCCGTGAAGCGGTGCAGGATTCCGGCGTGCAGCTCACCCCGGAGTTGCGCGAGAACACCGCCGTGATCACGGGTTCCAGCATGGGAGGCCAATCCAGCCAGGATGCCGGGTTCGTCGACCTGTACAGGCTCGACAGGCACCGCGTTCACCCGCTTACGATACCCCGCACCATGGCCAACGCCGGTGCAAGCCATATCTCGATGGAGCTGGGGGTGGTCGGGCCTACCTACACGGTGTCGACAGCCTGCTCGTCTTCGAATCATTCGCTTGGACAGGCATTTCGGATGGTGCGGGACGGCGAGGTGGAGATGGCGATAGCGGGCGGGAGCGAGGCTCCCTTCAGCCTGGGCATTCTCAAAGCCTGGGAGGCGATGCGCGTGATCTCGAGCGACACCTGTCGCCCCTTCTGCAAGGATCGCCGGGGAATGATTCTGGGAGAGGGAGGCGCGATGTTCGTGCTCGAGCCATGGGAAGCTGCCCGGGCCAGGGGCGCGCGCATCCGGGGCGAGATTGTCGGTTTCGGCATGTCGGCCGACGCGTATCATCTCACCCAACCTGCCGTGGACGGCCCGATACGTTCGATCCGCGCAGCACTTCGTGACGCGGAGTTGTCACCCCAGGAGATCGGCTACATCAACGCGCACGGCACTGGGACTTCGGGTAACGATGCGTGCGAGGCAAACGCCATCAGGACAGTCTTCGGCAGGCACGCCGACTCTCTGCCGGTAAGTTCCACAAAATCGATGCACGGGCACGCTCTCGGCGGCGCCGGGGCACTCGAGGCGGCGGCAACCGTGCTGGCACTCCAGGAAGGGCTCCTCCCCCCGACAGCGAATTTCACCACGCTCGACCCGGAGTGTGATCTGGACGTGATCCAGAACCAGGCCCGGAAGTTGAGAGTCGAGTACGCGCTTTCCAGCTCCTTCGCTTTCGGCGGCCTGAACGCAGTGTTGGTCTTCAGGGCCCCGGCCGCGTAAGAGCTGTCAGGCTGCGGCGGACGCTCCCGGCCTGCACTCCTTCAGTTCCTGGGAGGCACGTCCTCCCACCGTGGGTAGGATATCCCATTGGTATCCCAGGCCACCTTCCCGTCACGCACGGTGAGCTCACATTCGAGCTTCATCCTTCCCATCAACTTGCCGGGCGCGGTGTCGATGTAACCGAACGTTCCGTCCCGCACCCGGAATACGGCCAGGTCCGCAGGAGCGCCTTCGCTCAGGTGGCCGAGGTCGGTCCGGTGGATCACTTGAGCGGGTTTCCACGTTGATTTCTCGATAATATCGGGTAAAGGCATCCCCATATTGAGAAACTTCGACATGACGTTCAGCATGTCCTTCATTCCGGCATTCATGCTGCCGGTGTGCAGGTCGGTACTGATCGTGTCGGGAGGGAACCCTTCGCGGAGTGCAGGGATGGCCTGCCTGAACAGGAAACTCCCACCACCGTGCCCGACGTCGAAAATGACGCCGCGCTTGCGCGCCGCAATCACGTAGGGCCTCAGATGGTTCTGCTCATCCACGACCGGGATCCTCCCCCTCACGTGGGCGTAAACGTGGGTGAAGATGTCGCCCGGGCGAAGATGTTTGAGAAGCAGGTCCTCGAGAGAGAGCGGCGGCGTGTGCCCTCCGAAATCGATCATGATGGGCACGCCGGCGATGCGTCCCGCCTCGACCGCACGATCGACCGGATCCCATTCGGGTCCGGCGTAATGGGCCACCTTGACGCCGACGACCAGGCCCGGGTACTGGCGCGCACACTTGGCAGTGGGCTCCGCCTCCATGTCGGCCAGGTTCTGCTCCGCCGGTCCCCCCCGCATCCCTGCGCCGACGATGTTGACCATCGCCAGGACCCGGGTCTTCGAGTGGTCGATTACCAGCGTCTTGAATTGATCAAAGTTGCGCCATCCCGCCCCGCCGACGTCGACGACGGTGGTCACCCCGACCCGGAAAGTGAATCCATCCGGTGCCACCGCACTGACGCCGCCGCTCAGGTAGGTGTCGGGGTCCGTGCCGTAGAACACGTGCGCGTGGATATCAATCAGCCCGGGCGTGACGATCAGGCCGGTGGCATCGACCACGTGCCTGGCCTCCGAAGCCGGTATGCCTTCCGCGACGCGGGCTATCTTGCCTTCCTTGATCGCGACGTCTCGCAGACCATCAATCCCGTTCCTGGGATCGATCAACCGCCCGCCGCGGACAAGAAGGTCGTACTGTGGCGCCTGGGCAATTGCGGGCACTACGCCCGCGGTCAGCATTGCCAGAAGCAGAGTGTCGAGTAATCTATTCAATTTCTGCATAGGACATCCCGAGAAGTGAATGTTGTCTCCGCATCAATGATGCCACGGATTTATCTCAGAAAAGGACTCGCTTCGGGTAGCGAAATCTTCGGATGTGCTAATCCAGCCTGAAAGTGCGTTTACGAAATGGCCGGCAAATATGATAATGCCGTACCACGGAGGAAGATCATGACAGACACTCGATCAGCGACACAGATGGTCCATGGCGTTCAGGCGCAGGAGTGCGGCTCGACTTCCGGCATCGGGCGGCGGGAGTTCGGCCGGCTCGCGCTTTCGGGCGCGGCAGCAGCCGCAGTATCCCTTCCGCGCGCGGGAGCGGCAGGGCCTGAGGCAAAGAGCGGCTCCGGGATCAAGCTCTCAGTCCAGGTACCGGGCGACCCGAGCGACGAAGATCTCCGGTTTGTCGCGCAGCTGGGCGTAGAGTACGTCAACATACCCTCGGGGGGAGACAGTGCGACGCTCGAGAACTACCTGCACCTGCGCCGGAAGGTCGAGACCGCAGGGCTCAAGATTTGGAACATCGGCAACAGCAACGTCCACAACATGGAAGAGGTCACCTTGAACCTCCCCGGGCGCGATCAGAAGATCGAGGAATACAAGACCTACCTGCGCAACCTGGGGAAGGTGGGGATTCACTACACGACTTATGCCCACATGGGTAACGGCATCTGGAGCACTGCGCGCGAGTCTACACGAGGCGGCGCGCCGTCAAGGGCATTCGACCTCTCCAAAGCGAACGAGGGGGTCTGGGCCGGCAGGACTTTCAAGGGGCCGCTCACCCACGGCCGGGTCTACTCGTCGAAAGAGATCTGGGACAATTACACGTATTTCATCAAGGCGGTAGTTCCTGTTGCTGAGCAGGAGGGGATCCGGATCGGGATCCACCCGGATGACCCCCCCGTCCCCGAACTCGGAGGTGTGTCGCGCTGCATCTTCAGCAGCTTTGACGGATATAAACGGGCGCTGGAGATCGCCGGCAGTCCGAATGTGGGTATCTGCCTTTGCGTCGGCTGCTGGCTCGAGGGCGGAAAACTGATGGGAAAGGATGTGCTCGAAACGATCCGCTATTTCGGCGGCCAGGGCAGGATTTTCAAGGTTCACTTCCGAAACGTCAACGCGCCGCTGCCGCACTTCGTGGAGACTTTCCTGGATGATGGTTACATGGACATGTACAAAATCATGAAAGCCCTGCGAGAAGTGAACTTCGACGGTGCGGTGATAGCCGACCACGTCCCCGGCATGGCAGGCGGATACAGGACGGCTACTGCCTACAGCATCGGTTACATGAGGGCGCTCCTTGAAAGGGCGAACGCCGAAGTTCGAGGATGACCGTCACATTTCTGTTCCCGTCCTCATCCAGGAGACAATTCCGATGAATCCAGGCGCAGCTTCCACACCCGGATATTCGCGTGTCTTCTCTGTCGACATCTTCAGGGGTCTGACGACAGGCGTCACAGGATTGCCCTGGTGGAACTATCACCTTCCCGCCGAGGTCAATGGCATCACCTACGTCGATATGGTGTTCCCCGCCTTTCTATTTATCGTGGGGATGGCGATCCCGTTGGCGATAAAGCGGCGCCTGGAGAAGGGCGATTCACCCCTCACGCTATGGGTGCACATCCTTGTTCGATCGCTGAGCCTTGTGCTGCTCGGCCTGATACTCGCCAACTCGAGCAAGGTGGACCCCGGGCTGACCGGCATCAGCGGGTCCTTGTGGTTCACGCTCTCGCTTGTGGGAGCTATCCTGTTCTGGAATGTCTATCCCCCGTCTCCCGGGCGGCAGAACCTGTACAGAGCCCTCAAAGGCATCGGAGTGCTGCTCATAGCTGCGATGCTGGTCATTTTCCGCAGAAGAACGCCTGACGGCTTGGCGGCCTGGCTCGACTTTTCCTACTGGGAGATTCTGGGCCTCATCGGGTGGGCGTACCTGTCAGCGTGCATCCTCTACGTCCCGCTGAGAAAGAAGCGGTGG
>JAFNAH010000407.1 GCA_017860075.1 Acidobacteriota bacterium
TACCTTATGATGCAGCGCGTGCTGGACACCATGGACCAGGAGAGATGGAGCGAAATGCGCCAGGTGACCGCGCGCGGAAACAACTCCCGGATCAAGAACTGATCTGATGCACATGTTGCCGACGGCCGTATGTCGGCGAAACAGCCAGAAGAACGATGAGGTTACAGATGAGATTCGCGATTATCATGATGTGTGCCGCCCTGACGTGCGTTCAGGCGCGTGCGCAGGCTGTGACTGGTGCGCAGGGATCGGGAGAGGCCAGGCTCGACCCCGCCCAGATCCGGCTGGAGATACGCAATTTCGAGAGTGTCCTGAACAATGCGGTCACCGCCACCTTCAGCAGCAGTCCGTTCGCGCTCGTGCAGAAGGTGAAGGGAGTCTATCTGCCGGGATACGGCATGAGCTTCACCTTCCTGATCAACATTCACAGGGCAATGGTCAGTACGCCTTTCGGCGAGGTCAAGCGGGGAGAAGCCGTCACGCCCGAACAGAAGAAACGGCGCATCGAGGAGCTGCTCAACAAGCTGACGGCGGGCTTGCAGGAGAACGGCAGCAGTTTCCGCCAGTTGCGCAAGGACGAATCCGTCACCATCGTCGCGTTCATCGAGGACCGCAACTTCCCGGACGAGGCGAACCAGAACAAGACGGTGTTGCTCAGTGCTACGGAGCGTGATCTCGAAGAGTTCGCCGGACAGACGAGTCGCTTCCAGGAATTCAAACAGCGGGTGAAAACGATTGAGTATTAGAGTCGAAGCGCTGAGATCAAGGAAGCTCATCGGACAGGTATTCATTGAGCGCGGCCTGATCGACGAAGAAGAACTGCGCACTGCGCTGAACCTGCAGGCGGAGTCGGGTGAGAAGCTGGCAAAGCTCTTCGTCGACCTGGGCTACGTTTCGGAGAGGGATTGCCTGGCCGTCGTCTCCGAGCACCTGCGCATCCCGGCCCTCGGCCCGGCCGACTACCCGTCGGTGCCGGTTCTCGAGAACGTCCTGACACACCGGTTCATGAAGCAGTGCAAGTTTGTCCCCGTGTCGCTGGAAGGGGGTGTGCTGACCCTTGCGATGACCGACCCGATGGATCACGCCACGATCGACTCCGTTCGCCAGGCTACGGGCCACAGCATCCGCGCGGTCCTGGGGGCCGAGAGCGAAGTCATGGATGTTCTCGAGCGCCTGTACGGATCGGCGGCGAGCAGCATGGGGCGCATCATCGAAGGTATCGACGACGTGAATCTCGGAACGCTGTCCGACGAGATCGAAGACGTCGAGCAGCTGAAGGACCTCGCCTCGGAAGCCCCGGTCATCCGGCTGGTGAATCTCCTCATGTCCAAGGCCGTGGAAAGCCGCGCCAGCGATATCCACATCGAGCCTTTCGAAAAGGATCTCAAGATCCGGTATCGGATCGACGGGATTCTTCACGATGTCGAATCGCCGCCCAAGAAGCTGAAAGCGGCCGTCATCAGCCGTGTAAAGATCATGGCCAAGCTCAACATCGCGGAAAGACGGCTGCCGCAGGACGGCAGGATCAAGCTCAAGGTGCTGGGGAAGGACATCGACCTTCGCGTGTCCACTCTCCCGACCATGTACGGCGAGAGCGTGGTGATGCGTATCCTCGACAAGAGCAACACGGCGCTGTACGACATCCGCCGGCTGGGTTTTCCGGAAGATTCGCTGCGGGAGTTCACCGCGTTGATCCGTCGGCCGCACGGCATCGTCTCGTGTTTTCGACGCTGCACACAAACGATGCGCCGAGCGCCGTCGCGCGCCTGGTCGACATGGGAGCCGAGGACTATCTCATCGCGACCTCGCTGCTCGGCGTGCTGGCGCAGCGCCTCGTGCGCGTGATCTGCCCGCACTGCAAGGTCGAGGTGTTCCCCGTCCCCGAAATGCTGGACGAGTTCGGTTACCGCCGCGGCAACGGGCGCGGGGAGCCTGACCGCTTTTTCGAAGGCCGCGGGTGCGAGCGCTGCAGCAACACCGGGTACGCCGGGCGGCTCGGCATCTACGAGCTCATGTTGATG
Source organism: Acidobacteriota bacterium (assembly GCA_017860075.1). Classification (GTDB taxonomy): domain Bacteria; phylum Acidobacteriota; class UBA6911; order UBA6911; family UBA6911; genus JACADW01. Next base: position 2,022 of record JAFNAH010000407.1, read on the forward strand.
AACGACGATCTGCGAAAGCTGACCGTCGGCAAGGCCGACTCCAACCAGTTACGCAAGAAGGCGATCGAGAGCGGGATGCGGTCGCTCAGAGACGACGGATGGATGAAGGTGCGGCAGGGAAGCACCAGCATCGCCGAAGTGCTGCGGGTGACGCAGGACGCATAGTGATGCCCTTTACGAATATGGATAAGTATCTCGGAGCGAAGCCGGCGAGGCAGGCGCAGTCGCCGCGATCAAGACACTGCCCGGTGAACTGAAGAGACATGGCTGCTTACACCTACAAGGCGGCAACACCCGACGGGAAAATCGTCGAAGGGACGGTCGAGGCTTCCGATCACGGCGCGGTTGCCCTCAAGCTGCAGGACATGGGACTGTTTCCCATGAAGGTGGGGATCGCCGGACGGGCATCCTTTCTCTCGCGCGACGTTGAGTGGCCCTGGAAGATACGGCGCGTGCGGCGCAAGCACCTGCTCGTGTTCACCCAGGAGCTGCACACCCTGGTTCGTTCCGGTTTCCCTCTCGACCGCAGCCTGAGCGTCCTGGCGCAGCTGGCCGAAAGCGAGGTGCTGGCCGAGGTTGTCCAGGACGTTCTCAAGGAGGTGAAGGGCGGCAAGTCGTTCTCGGAGGCCCTGAGCAAGTACCCCGAGGTCTTTCCGAAGATCTACGTCAACATGATCAAGGCCGGTGAAGCGGGCGGCGCCCTCGATGAGGTGCTCGGCAGGCTGGCCTCCTTCCTGGAGACGAGCGAGAATCTGCGATCCTATTTTGTCGGGGCCCTGATCTACCCGGTCCTGCTTTCGGTCGTCGGGATCACCAGCGTGACCATTCTCACGCTCTTCGTCGTTCCCAGGTTCGTGTCCATATTCCACGACTCCGGCCTTCCGATGCCTCTGCCGATGCTGTTCATGAAGTTCCTGAGCGACGTGATCAGCGGCTACTGGTGGCTGATACTGCTGTTGATCGCGCTCACCGTGTTCCTCATCCGCAGATCCCGTTCGACTCCTGAAGGCCGCCTGAATTGGGATCGCTGGCTGCTGCGGCTGCCGCTTCTCGGTCCGGTCACCCGGAAGATCGAGGTGGCACGCTTTGCCCGAACCCTGGGAACCCTGCTGCACGGCGGGGTGCCCCTCCTGCACGGGATGACCATCGTGCGGGAGATCATCGGCAACCAGGGGATTGCCACCCTGATCGAACCGATCCGGAACGGCATCAAGAAAGGGGAGGGAATTGCCAAGCCGATGAAGCAGAGCGGCGTTTTCCCCCCGCTCGCCATGCATCTGATCGAGGTCGGGGAGGAATCCGGCAAGCTCGACACGATGCTGATACAGGTGGCCGAGGTCTACGACACTGAGGTCAGGAACGGCATCAAGAACCTGATCGCGTTTTTCGAGCCTGCCCTCATCCTGCTGATGGGGATCATCATAGGCACCATCGTGGTTTCAATGCTTCTCGCGATATTCAGTATCAACGACGTCCCGATGTAAGAAAGGTTGCTATGCGGACCGCAAGTGCAGAAAGACATTCGGAGCGGGGCTTCTCGCTCATTGAGCTCATCGTCGTCCTGGTCATCCTCGGCCTGTTGGCCGCAGTGGTTGCGCCGCGCGTTTTCGACAAGCTGGCCAAGAGCAAGGAACAGATTGCGAAGATACAGATCAAGGAGATCGAGGGAGCCCTTCAGCTCTTCGCTTTTGATGTCGGACGATTTCCCTCCACCAGCGAAAGTCTGGACGCCCTGATACGCAACCCGGGCAACCTCGAAGCGTGGAAGGGGCCTTACCTGAATAAGACCGAGTTGCCGATGGATCCCTGGGGTAAGCCCTACCTGTATCGATGCCCGGGGCAGCACGGGGACTACGATCTCTATTCGTACGGCCCGGATGGCCTCGAGGGGGGTGAGGGCGAGAATTCCGATATCACCAGCTGGAGGTAGCGGGGGAGATGCCGGTCATAGCTTGCCGTGCATAAGGCGGCGGAATTGACGGAAGCCTGGTCACAGGGAGCGGACGGAATGGGTGGTATGCGCGGGTGGGTGCACCGTGATAGTCAACGCGTCGCATCGGGACGAAAGCGGAGCGCCGGATTCACCCTTCTGGAACTCATCATGGTGATCGTGGTGATCGCACTCGGCATCGCGATCAGTTTCCCGGCCCTTTCCAGGGGTACCTCGGCGCTTCACCTGCGATCCGCCGGGCGCGATGTGCTCAACGTCCTGCGCTACGCGAGGGAGAAAGCGATCACAGAGCAGCGCGAGATGCATCTGGTTGTCGAAAAACAGGGGAGGCAAGTGGTCCTGACCGATGAACTGGGAGAGGGGGGCAGATCGCACGCCCTCCCGCGCGACATCATCGTCGACAGCGTTTTTGCGAGCGGCGAAGAGATCAATGAAGGACCTCTGGTGATCCGGTTCCTGCCGAACGGCAGCTCGACGCCGGCGACCATCGTGTTGAAATCGGACGCGGGAGGCTACCTGAGGATTGTCACGGACCCGATCACGGGCGGAGCCCGACTCCTTTCCGGCCAGGAAGGAGCGCGCTCATGAGACGCCGGGGAGGTTCGGGTGAGGGCGGCTTCACGCTGCTCGAGGTGCTCGTTACCCTTGCCATTCTCGCTGTGGGAGTGACTCTGACCCTCTCTCTCATTTCAGGCGCTCTGGCCAACATCCGGAAAGTCCAAATCCGCGCGCGCACGATACAACACGCCGAGACGGTCATGGAGCTGACCC
>JAFNAH010000039.1 GCA_017860075.1 Acidobacteriota bacterium
CCACCGTCGGCGATGACGGGAACAGACGACCGGCGGGCTGCACGCGAACAGTCGATCACCGCGGTGATCTGGGGCACGCCCGCCCCGGTCACGACGCGGGTGGTGCAGATCGAACCCGGCCCCATGCCGACCTTGACGGCGTCGGCGCCGGCCCGGATCAGGGCTTCCGCCCCTTCTTCCGTGGCGACGTTGCCCGCGATCAGATCCACGTTGGGGAACTCCGCCCGGAGGCGTTTCACGGCGGAGATAACCCTCGAGGAGTGACCGTGCGCAGTGTCCACAACGAGCACGTCGACGTTGGCCTTCACCAGCGCGGACGCACGCTCGACGTTGTCTCCCGTCGCCCCGACGGCCGCGCCCACCCGGAGCCGGCCCAGCGTGTCCTTGCAGGCGTTCGGGTAGGCGATCCGTTTCTGGATGTCCTTGTAGGTTATGAGGCCCCGGAGATGGAACTTGTCGTCTACGACCGGGAGCTTTTCCACCCTGTGCTTGTGCAGGATCGCATGTGCTTCCTCCAGGGTCGTCCCGACCGGTACGGTGACCAGGTTCTCCCTGGTCATCACCTCGGAGATCTTCAGGTCGAGCCGGGTTTCGAACCGCAGGTCCCGGTTGGTGAGGATCCCGACGAGTTTGCCGCGCGAGGTTATAGGCAGGCCCGATATTTTATACTTCTTCATCATCTCCATCGCTTCGTGGATCCGTTGATCCGGAGACATGGTGATCGGGTTGACGATCATCCCGCTCTCGGATCTCTTGACCCGGTCCACTTCGTCCGCCTGGGCCTCGACGGGCATGTTCTTGTGGATGATACCCAGCCCTCCCTGCTGGGCCATCGCAATCGCCATGCGGGAATCCGTCACCGTATCCATCGCCGCACTGACCAGCGGGATATTGAGCGAGATGTGCCGCGTCAGCCGGGTAGTAACGTCGATCTCGGCCGGCAGAACATCGCTTTCCGCCGGTTCCAGAAGGACATCGTCAAAAGTCAACGCTTCACGGATATCGGTGTCTGTGGCCATAGGGATTTTTCCTCATCTCGAAGCGAAGCGGTTCAGCCCGCTAACTGCCGTGACACTTCTTGTATTTCTTGCCGCTCCCGCAGGGGCAGGGATCGTTCCGTCCGACCTTGGCCGCCGGCCGCTTTGCAGCCGGAACAGCGGAGCCGTCCCCGCCGCTGTAGACCAGGTTCTGCTGGCGCTGCGCCCTCCGGCGCGCCTCCTCGGCCGCCCTCTCCCTGGCGTCCAGTTCCTCCTGTGAGATGGGCTCGAAACGGTAGAGGTAGCGCACGCTCTCCTCTTCCCGGCGCGCGTTGAGGTCCTCGAACATCGCGAAGCTTTCCTTCTTGTACTCGATCAGCGGATCCCGCTGTCCATAGCCCCTGAGACCGATGCCCTCCTTAAGATGATCCAGGGCGTACAGGTGGTCTTTCCACTGGGCGTCGAGTACCTGGAGCATGATCATCCGCTCGTGAAAGCGCATGAATTCCGGCCCGATCCTGGCTTCCTTTTCCTCGTAGATGCTGCGCACCCTGGCGCTGAGTTTCTCAACCAGCTCGGCGTACGTGCCGTCCTTCAGGTCGACTCCGGCCGCGGCGATATCCAACCCGAATTGATTTCCCACCGCGATCCGCAGCCCCTCGGTATCCCAGTCTTCGGGGGACTTGTCCTTGGGAGCATGTCGTTCCACGAATTCCAGCAGGATATCCTCGGCCAGTTCCAGTATGTACTCGCGCTGGTCGGTCCCCTCCAGGAGCTCCCGGCGGAGGCCGTAAATCGCCTCGCGCTGCTTGTTCATCACGTCGTCGTACTCGAGGAGGTGCTTGCGGATTTCGAAGTTCCTGGCCTCCACCTGCTTCTGTGCCCGCTCGATCTGGCGCGTGATCAGGTTGCTTTCGATCGGGACGCCTTCGTCCATCCCGAGTGACTGCATGATCCCCGATATGCGGTCGCTCGCGAAGATCCGCATCAGGTCGTCTTCGAGCGAAAGGTAGAAACGAGAGGAACCGGGGTCTCCCTGCCGGCCGGCGCGGCCTCTCAGCTGGTTGTCAATGCGCCTGGCCTCGTGCCTTTCCGTGCCGAGGATGTGGAGCCCTCCGAGCTGCACGACCTCGTCGTGCTCCTTCCGGCAATGCTCCACCCAGTGCTTCTTGATCGCATCGTATTCCACCTTCGGCAGGGCATCGGGGTCCTGCCCCTTTTCGCGCAGCGTCTGGAGGGTAAGGAAGTCCGGGTTGCCGCCGAGGAGGATGTCGGTGCCACGGCCGGCCATGTTGGTGGCGATAGTCACCGCCTTCTTCCTGCCGGCCTGAGCGACGATTTCCGCCTCCTTGGCGTGGTATTTAGCATTCAAGACGACGTGGGGGATGCTCTGCCGCTTCAGGAGACTGCTCAACTTCTCCGACTTCTCAATCGAGATGGTCCCGACCAGGACGGGCCGGCCTTTCTGATACAGTTCCTTGATTTCGTCGACGGCCGCGTTGAACTTCTCGCGTTCAGTCCGGTAGATGACGTCAGAGTACTCGGTCCGGATAAGCGTCTGGTTGGTTGGGACGACCAGGACTTCCAACTTGTATATCTTGTAAAACTCCTCCGCTTCCGTCTCCGCGGTGCCTGTCATACCGGCGAGCTTGGGGTACATGCGGAAGTAGTTCTGGAACGTGATCGTGGCCAGCGTCTGGTTCTCGCGCTCGATCTTTACGTTTTCCTTTGCCTCCAGCGCCTGGTGAAGCCCGTCGCTGTAACGGCGGCCTGGCATGAGCCGGCCGGTGAACTCGTCCACGATAACTACCTGGCCGTCTTTCACCATGTAGTCCACGTCGCGCTTGAAAAGCAGGTGGGCTTTCAGCGCCTGGTAGATATGGTGGACCCAATCCATGTTCTGCGGCTCAAAGAGGTTGCCCACCGCGAGGAGCTTCTCTGCTTTCTCCACCCCTTCTTCCGTCAGGTTGACCGTACGGGCCTTTTCATCTACCTGGTAATCCAGGTCCCTGCGCAACCTGGGGATGATGCGGTCGATCTTGTAGTACTTGTCGGTAGACTCCTCCGCAGGGCCTGAGATGATCAGGGGGGTGCGTGCCTCGTCGATCAGGATCGAATCGACCTCGTCGACAATCCCGAAGTTGAACACCCGCTGGACATAGTCCCCGAGATCGTACTTCATGTTGTCGCGCAGGTAGTCGAAACCGAGCTCATTGTTGGTGCCGTAGGTGATGTCGGCAGCATATGCCGCGCGGCGCTCCGGATCAGACAACGGGTGCTGGACGCAGCCGACAGTCAGCCCGAGAAACCTGTAGATCTTCCCCATCCACTCGGCATCGCGCCCGGCGAGGTAGTCGTTGACCGTGACGATGTGAACCCCTTTGCCTTCGAGGGCGTTCAGGTATGCAGGCAGTGTGGCAACCAGAGTCTTCCCTTCACCGGTCTTCATCTCGGCGATTTTCCCCTGGTGCAGGACCATTCCCCCGATGAGCTGGACATCGAAATGCCTCATGGAAAGAAGGCGCTTGGAAGCCTCGCGAGCGACAGCAAACGCCTCAGGGAGTATGTCGTCGAGCGTCTCGCCGCCGGCTATCCTCTGGCGGAGCTTGGGAGTCATCTCCGCAAGCTGGAGATCGGAGAGGCGAACGAGTTCGGGCTCGAGTGCGTTGATGCGCTCGACGGTCGGCCGCATCTTCTTGAGGTCTCGTTCATTCTTGCTGCCGACGATCTTGGTCAGGATGGCGTTGATCATTCAGAGGGCTCCGCCCTGTGTAAACTCGTCAATGTAGCAGATGCAGCTATACCCGTCAACCAACCGGGAAATCAGGCAGCACGAGGTTTTTCAAAAGTTTGCAGCCGACAGGGAGCCTCGCCATCGGACGCGGTGCAGTGGTCCTGTCCGGCGCCCGATGCGGGGGCAACGGCCGGATTCCGGTCCCCGGACGACGTCACGGGATATCCGCGCCCGGCGCGGTATGCCTGCCGGGAGGAAGGCAGGAACTCCAACCCGGCACAGATCTACGCTGCAGGGAAGAACAAGTGGGCTTGCTTCACTGAAAACGCTCTTGGGAGCCCGAAGAACTGGCGGGGCACCTACCCGCGACGGACGCCGGCCAGAAACTTGGCGGGATTGATGGCCTTGTTATGCCACCAGATCTCAAAGTGGAGGTGTGGCCCGGTGGACCGGCCGGTGTTGCCGACATACCCTATCACGTCACTGCGTGAGACCCGCTGGCCGGCTTGGACATTGAACTTGTAGAGGTGACCGTAGCGCGTGATCATGCCGAACATATGGTCGATGACGACGATTTTGCCATAGCCGGCCCGATAGCCGGCAAAGATCACCATGCCATCCGCCGGGGCGATTATCCGGCTGCCGAGGGGAGCTGAAATATCCACGCCTGTGTGGTACTCCCTGGAGGTTCCGGTGAAAGGATCTCTCCTCATACCCTGACCTTCAGTGATGTACCCGCGCACAGGAAGGCGATCCGGTGTGACCGACTTCACAAGCGCCTGCAACGACAAATTGTTCTCGATGTTCCGATAGCCTTCCTCGAGACGGCTGACGCTCCTGTTGTAAGTGTCGATCGCCTGCAGGGTACCTGCCGAGGATGGCAACGGCTGCGCAAAGGCGTCCTTTGAATACCCGCCGACACCGCCGACCGCCCGCTCCGACTCCATGCCCGAGTAGACCGTCAGCTTCCGTGCAAGAGTCTCTAGAAAGTCGATCTTTTCGCCAAGCTGGGCCGTCTGTATCCGGTAGTTGTGATTCTCGGACCTGAAGGAATCGTTTTCCGCCAAAAGGTGGTTATAGTCCGACACGATCAGCAGCATACGGCCATACCGGTAGGTGGCCACACCCGCAGATATCAAACCGATGATTGCGAATACCGCAATCCCTATAAGAAGTGGATACGGGAGTGAGAGCCTCCAGAGCCTGCCGCCATCATGACTCGATACGATAAACGTATAAAGTCGCTTGTTCAGCACAGGACCCCCTTTCAGCCAAGATCAGCAGGCTGGGAGCATCAGGCGCGCCAAAAAAACCCCAACCCAGGGTAACGACATGAAACGGGCAGCATTCTATGGTTGCCACCGGAGGCTGTCAACCCCAAAGATGCAAAAAATTGGATTTTCGCCATGCGGCCGTCGCGGCACCAGCGCCGATCGCCTGCCGCACTATAGGCCTGTAAAACCTCCCGTGCTGTATCGTCCGTCACCGGAAACGAATTCACATGATTGTGTGACAGTTCACGACCTCAATCATCCCGGCGGCGGAAGGCACTGCCGGTTCCCGCTCCCCTCCTGCCCGGTCACTGTCGTGAGCTGCCGGTTGCCATCCAGCAGGGAGTGGCAGTTAGCGCTGGAATGAGTTATTATTCTCTGGATTTGACTTCAGGGGGTGAACTGGATTCGACGGGGGTCAAGAGGCAGAAGAGGCATGCCGAGCGCTCCGCGACTCGTTAAACCGTGGAACAAACTCAACTGCTGACAATCAGTTAGCACTGGCCGCTTAAGGCGGTCACGTTTCCCCGGTCTTGCCTGCGAGGCCGGTGTGAAGCGACCATCAGCAGGCTAGGTCGTTGCCATCGCCCCTGGGCGGCGTCCGAAACTCCAAGGGGATAGCGGTGCGTCGTCCCCGCCGGCTCGAACGGCGCCCCTGCGAAACTTAACGGACCGGCTAAGCATGTAGTCTCTTCTAGCTGAAGGCCTTCGGACGCGGGTTCGATTCCCGCCACCTCCACCATCCTTGTCGGGTGGGGCTCTGCCCTCGCCGCGAAGTGTTCTAGGAACTCAAAGGCCTTCCATCCGCAGCCTGCGCGTACGTCTCCAGCTTTTCAAGAAAAAGGGTGATGCTTGACACGTACTTGAGAAAAAAAGAAGAGCACCAATCGGCTGCTGCCGACCTCTCTGCCCGATATTCGAACTCGGGAGTCATTCCCAGCAGTGACCGGAGTCTGCGTCGATAGAACTCCTGGGTATATCTGAAGGAGGCGCGCATGCGTGTCCGCTTGGCCAGCCGCAAGGCCTGACCATAGCTTATGTAGTTAGTGCAATAGTGTACATAATCAGCGTGCCGCCGGGCGTAATCGTCCAGGGACGAGCCGAAGAGCCGGCGATGCGTTCTAAATGCCCCCAAACCTAAACGGCTCAACAATTTAATGTACGCGTTGAGAAGGTCCCAATGCCGAATCCAGTGAACGAACGGCAGCTCCAGGTGGCCCTCCCAGAGGCAGTTTACGAGAGGGAACAGATGCACCGAGAAGCCTCCGGTGCGAAGCGTGCGGCGGATCTGCGCGAAGAAATGATCGTGATCGCTCACGTGTTCACACACCTGATTTGAAACAATTACATCGAAGAACCCATTGTCATAGGGCCAGTCGCAGTCGACGCACGTAAGAGTCAGGCGATCGAGCCAGTCCACATCGGGAAATCTCGATGTCAACATCTCGACCGTCCTCCCGAAATATCCAGAGGCTTGAACACCGTGATCGACAACGTCGAGACCGAATATTTCGAACCGGGTCCCGGGATTGAGCCTGGGGAGGAGCTCGTGCAGATAGGCGATCAGGAGGCCGTTCCCGCACCCGACGTCTAGAACACGAAGGATCTGAGAGAGTTTCCTCGACTTGCACTCAGTCGTGATTATGGCCAGCAGGTGTTCATGCGTAATGCTGGTTGCGTTGTTCAGTTCCGGGCGATGGCTTCTCTTGATTGTCGCTGCCATCATGAGTCTGAACTGGCACGAGCCCTCTTCCAGAGCACTTCGAGCGTTACCACAAACGGAGTCAGCAGCATGCTCAGAAGAAGGAGGATGGTGAGAAGCTTCACGGTCGAGTAGCCCTTCCTTGTGACCGTAGGCGGCTGTTTCACAGAGACGTAGCTACTCACCGAGGCGCTGAGATAGTCGTCGAGGAGTTTATTGTACTTCTTGATGATATTCGTGAGTTCGGAGGACACGGCCCCAACCGAAGCCCGATATCTCTCCGGAAGGGCCTGGGTCGAAATGCCGGCTTTTGGAAGGAGGGCGAGCTGCCTTTCCAGGCGCGCTTTCGCTACCCCCATTGCCTGGATATCCTCCTGGAGCTTTGAAATACGCTGGACTAAGGGACCCACATAATCACTCTTGACCAGCCGGTCGAGTGCACCCGCATCGACCAGGGGAACACCCTCTTTACCCATGAGTTGGCCAGCGAGCACTGCCTTCGGTCGTTCGAGCGCCTCCAGCAGCCTGCCCGCTTCTTCGGCTTCCTTGGTCCGCTGACGGATCTGGATATCCAGATCCTGAGTCTGGTATTTGGTTCGCTTCCCCATCAGGTCCGGGTCTCTGACAAGGAGGCCCTCGTAGGTCAGACCCTCCAATGCCAGGAACCGGGTACCGAACCAATTCTGCAGATCCTGCTGTGTATCCAGGAATGCGAGGTGGAACGCCGGGTCCTGAAAATGAAGAGATTCCGTAATGAGGTCTTTCAGCTGCGCATCGAGCCTAGTGTAGGTCGCCCGGTAAATCGAAGGTACGTCCCAAGAATCGTAGACCTCGATCAGTTGCTCATAATTCATCCTATCAGGAATCGCCATGAAACCCAACGCGGACTCCTGCTGAAACTTGACCTGTTCTTGATACCCCGCCACTATGGCATCGAACAACCGCATCTCCTGATCGTCGGACAGACCCCGATAGGCGATTTCCAGGTCAAACTGAGTGGGGTAGTAATCCTCTCTCCTGACACCGTCCGCGTCCTGTTTTTGCCATCGGCTGCGAATCTCAGGCGGTATGATCGGTGTGACATAGATGCGAGCTGCAAGGTCGCTGGTTGAGATGCCCTCGTCTTTCAAGCCTGCGTCCGCCAACGCCTTGCTGATAACAGCAGGGCTACGGAAGTCCTCGACGCTGAACTTCCTGCCATTCGGATACTCATGCTTTTCCATGCCGCGGAACGTCAGGGCGACAGTCCCCCTTACCGTCTTGCCCAAGGCGAAGTACCAGATAACGAGCATTCCGAGGGAGACGGCTGCCAGGATCAGGAAACGACTGAGTAACCTGACCCTGTGACGATACAAAAACCCCAGCAGATCGGTCATACCAAGAGCATCGGGGGTTGAATCAAGTTCTGTTCCCTGATCGTGCTCGTGGCTTGGGACTTGGGACATAGTGCGACTCCTGACACTCTTGAGTGTTTGCGATCCCGGTCAGAGGAACACTGCGGGCGGTCGTTCCGATGGGATTCTAGCTCACTGCAGACCGCAGATACTACACTCTTTTCACCAAGTCGGCCCCTTTTACAGCAGCGAACGGAGCCGACTTGCATTCCACA
>JAFNAH010000040.1 GCA_017860075.1 Acidobacteriota bacterium
CGATCGGACCTTCGATTGCGATATAGGAATTCATACTGAATCGTCTCCGCTCTGGTAGGGACGGACGATCGAGGTGTCGCGGCACGAGGCCAGCAGGGACGCGATGGTCTGCCGAAGTACGGGGTGCATGTATCCAGGGGCTATCTTTGCCAGCGGCTCGAGCACGAACCTGCGCTCCGCAACCCGGGGATGAGGAATCACGAGGCGCTCCGTCTCTATGACGCAGTTGCCGTAGAAAAGAATGTCCAGGTCCAGCAGGCGGGGAGCTCCCGGAAACGTGCGGGTGCGGCCCATGGCGAGTTCAACCGCCTGGCAGAGATCGAGGAGTCCCTCTGCCGGAAGAACGGTTTCGATTTCAAACGCCATGTTCAGGAACCATGGCTGCTCGCGGAAGCCAACCGGCTCGGTCTCAAAAAAGCGCGAGTGCTTCTTCAACAATACGCCCGCTTCCCGCAATGACGCCACCCCATGTTCAAGGTTCCGCCTGCGGTCTCCCAGGTTCGCGCCGGCCGATATGTATGCGGTTTCCGAACGGGTGGTCATCGCGTGCGCAGAAAGCAAACTCGAACAGGATCAGGAGCAACACCTTCCGGCACCCGTGAAGCCGTTCGGCGACAGTTGAGCAACGGGCCGGCTATTGGAAGAGGCTCTCAGGCCTCTTGAGATTCCCGAAACTGCCGATTCCTTTCAGAGAAAATGAGAACGTGAGCCTGTTCTCCGCCCTGATGCCGACGTCGTATTTCTGGTAATCCAGCGCGACTCCGCAGCAATCCCAGAAATACATCAGCCGCGTGTGGCTGTTGAGCAGGCGCGACGAGAAAATATCATAGCTGATAGTCACACTCAGAGAAAGGCCGCGGTCCAGCCTGCCCCATCCGAACTGGCCCTGTATCTGGTTGCTCTCGAATGTCCCCCGGTCAAGTTGGTTGGTCTTGAAATACGTCCCGGCTATGAACACGCGCTCCTGGTGCCACAAGGTGGTGATGCTGGCATCCAGCAACCGGTCGAGCTTCGTGTCGAAATCGGCCCGGGCGTCGAAGGTGATGCCGGGTGCGGGGGTGACGCGCGCCACCACGTTCGTCGGGGCGAAGTTGCGCGCGATGCTCGAAGTCGCAAAACCCGTGAGGGTGTACAGGGGGTAGAAGATGTTGGCCTGGCCCTCTTTGAATGCTCCGCCGAACGTCGGGTCGAAGTATTGCTTCTGAGTAATCGTGAACGACATGAATTCGTACGGCTGCACTGAACCCGTGGAAGTCCGCCTGTTCCTGAAGATCCGGTTTGCGACGCCGTATTCAACTTCATTCGTGTCGGCTATCGGGTCCTGTGCGTCGAACCGGATGATGTTCTCCAACTGGTCGCCGATTCCGGAGATCATCCTGTACCTCAAGGTCGGCTCGACAACGTGCTTGATCGGGTCGCCGGACGAGGCGCGGAACTCTCTTTCGAGAGTGGGAGTCCTCACGTCCACCTCGACGTCGAAGTACTTCCTGTTCAAGTGCTCCGTAACCGCAGCGGGTTCCGGGCCATACGCAATCCCGGCGCCATAGAAGGTGTCGCGGACCCCGACGGAGGGCATCACCGAGAAACCGGCAAGGCTCGGCAGGCGCAGGGCAATCGAGGGAAACACGTCAAACCGCTGGACAATCTTGGGAGTCTCGATGAGGGCGTCCGTACGCGAAAGCCCGTCCACCGAGGACCGGAGATAGAAGATCAGTGGGAGCCGCGGGATGGGTTTCCCCAGGGAGAAATACTCGAGCGTGGGCGACTCCCGTATCACGACCGAGCGACTCGGGTAGAACACCTCCTGCCGCTGAAAGGTGAAGTTGGCGGAGAAACTGTCGCGATTCTGGGTCAGGAAAACGACCGATTCCTCCTGCGGGCTGGTCGCGGCCCGGAAGGTGTCGGAGAAGGCCTGGCGGAACTTGAAGTTCGTGGTCACGTTGGCGTGCGCGACGAGGCGGAAGTCGGCAGGCAGCCTGCTCACAGCATCGACGAAGACCTGTGCGCCGCCCTGGTCCAGCTTGTCGTTGATTCCGTACGCCTCGATGAACACTCTCGTCTGCGGGTTGGGTCGGGCCCGGAAAATGCCCCCGATGGCGAGGCCGCGCAGGGAGAAATAATCGCCATAGATCATGGCGTCCGCGCTGCGCCCCAGCGTCTGGAACCAGCCTTCGGAGAACACCCTCCCCTTTGAGTTCGAATTGCCCATGTGGAACGGCACTAACCCGCTGCTGCGTTCCTTCTTTTCCATGGGCACGACCAGGTAAGGGAGGTACAGGAGCGGTACCCCCTTGACCTTGAACAGCATGTGGTGCAGACGCGCCGTGTGGTCCACGCGGATATTGGCTTTGCGGGTGCCGAATTCCCACTTTGGGCGCTTCTCCTGACACGAGGAAACAAATCCGCGCTCGACACGGTAGGTGTCCCTGCCGGTCTTCACCACCGTCTCCCCGCGGATGAGGAATTCCTGGTCCGTGAACCCGGTCGCCTCGTAAAAGACCCCTGTCTGCTCCTCGAAATTAAACTCCGCCCGTGTACACGAGAACCACTGCCGCTCATGGCTGAAGCGGATATTGCCTTTGGCGGTTCCCGCGCGGCTCTCCTCGTCGTACTCCGCTTCGTCGCAGGTAATGAGCATCTCCTGAAACGTGATATGGACGTGACCGCTGGCCCGGTAGCGGCTGCGCGTGATCCTCTCCTGGAAGTCGGATATCAGGACTACAGTCCCGTCCCGGTAGGGGATCTCGGTCTTCACCTGGGGAGACGGCTCCGCCGCAGTCTGCTGCCAGGCGAGTACGCTGGAACAGCCCGGTCCGAGAAATAGGACTGCAAGCCAGGCGACAAGAAGTCGCTGGGTCATGAGATGCGCCTCATGGTTCGCACCGCCCGAGGGATTCAGGCCAACAGACGACGCCCTAACTTAACAAGCGTGCCGCCGCTCTTCAAACTGTAATTTTGCGTCACTCCTGCCCGGTTCTGTGCCGGGCGCGAAGCCTGTCCTGCGCTCCCGGCTGACCCGGGGAGTCCACGCTGCAGGATGGCAGCGCCGGCGAGTGTTCCCGGGGACTACAAGTGGTATCCTCAAGTCAGGAGGTTGGCCTTGGAATCGCCGGCGGGGACCTATGAGTTCTTTGACCACGCGGCGGATGTCGGCATCCGCTGCCGGGCGGCTTCTGTCGGCTGCCTGTTTGAGGCCGCGGCCCGCGCGATGATGGAGTGGGCGGGCCCTCCTCCGGACGGCAATGACCCGGTCAGTTTGCAGGTAAACCTCGAGGCTGAAGACCGGGAGGAGATGCTCGTGCGGTGGTTGCAGGAAGTCCTCTACCTCTTCAGTCAGAGGCACCTCTACTTTGTCGCGGCAGGTTTCCTCCGTGTTACTGATACCACGCTGCAGGGCGAGCTGCTGGCCAAGCCCTGGGATCAGTCGTCCAGCCGCGAGTACCAGGAGATCAAGGCGATCACGTACCATCAGCTGCGCGTCTGCGAGGAGGGGGGGGTCTGGCACGCCAGCGTCATTCTGGATATCTGACGGAGCTGGGAGGGAGGAATGGAACTGAGGAAGATTCACGACTACCTTTGGGAAATCCCGCAGACCGGCGGGATGCGGGTGCCGGGCAGAATCTATGCCACGAGGGACCTGCTTGCCGATCCGAAGAGCGACGAGAGCCTGCAGCAGGTCCGGAACGTGGCGCATCTGCCGGGCATTGTGAAGTACTCGATTGCCATGCCCGATATCCATTGGGGCTACGGGTTTCCGATCGGCGGCGTGGCCGCGATGCGCCTGGCCGACGGAGTGATCTCGCCGGGCGGCGTCGGCTACGATATCAATTGAGGGGTCCGGCTCATACGGACCGGTCTGGTCTGGAAAGCAGTTCAGGACAGGATCCCCGATATCGTGCGGTGCCTGTATCAGAAGATCCCTGCCGGTGTAGGCTCCTCCGGGGCCATCCCGAGACTCTCGTCGAAGGATGAGCGTCGAGTTCTTGAAACCGGCGCCCGGTGGGCGGTGCAGGAGGGCTACGGCCACCCGGAAGATCTTCATTACACCGAGGAGGGAGGGTGCCTCGCCGGCGCCGATGCGGACGAAGTGAGCGCGCGCGCCAGGGAACGGGGCTCTACCCAACTGGGGACCCTCGGCGGCGGGAATCACTTCGTGGAACTGGACGTCATTGACGAGGTTTTCCTGCCGGAGGTGGCTGCCGCGTTCGGCCTCGAAGCAGGAAACCTGGCAATCTTCATACACTCCGGCTCGCGCGGACTGGGTTACCAGGTGTGCGACGACTTCCTTGCAGTAATGGGCAAGGCGATGAGGAAGTACGATATCCAGCTTCCGGATCGCCAGCTTGCCTGCGCACCGCTCGATTCCGAAGAGGGGAGAAGGTACCTGGCCGCCATGGCCGGAGCCGCAAATTACGCCTGGGCCAACCGCCAGGTCATGATGGGACTGGCGGAACGGGCACTGTTGGAGACACTCGATATCTCCCCGCGGGAATTGGGATTCCGGCTGGTCTACGATGTGTGCCACAACATCGCCAAGTTCGAAGACCACTTGGTAGAGGGGCGTGAGCAGCGCCTCTGTGTCCACCGCAAGGGTGCGACGCGCGCATTCCCGCCGGGAGCAGCACAGGTTCCCGACGCTTACAGGGAGGTAGGGCAGCCGGTGCTTATCCCCGGGGACATGGGGACAGGTTCCTACGTCCTCGCAGGAACGCAACGCGCGATGGAGGAGAGCTTCGGCAGCAGCTGCCACGGGGCCGGCCGTGTCAAGAGCAGGACGCAAGCGTTGAAGTCAGCCCAGGGAAGAGACCTGTTTCTCGAGATGAAGGAGAGAGGCGTGACCCTGATGGCTTCAGGCCGCAGAACCGTGGCAGAAGAGATGCCGGAGGCATACAAGAACATCCACCTCGTGGTGGACGCCATCGAGCGCGCCGGTATCAGCAGGAAGGTGGCCCGTCTTCGTCCGGTCGGCGTCGTAAAGGGCTGAAGACAAGTAGGTCCGGTCTGTCAGACCGGACCTCTTTCGGGGAGACGCCAGATCTTCCGGTCTGATCTAACAGAGCGGACCTACTTCTGGGTCACGCTGCCGTCGCCTAAACCCTTGACAAGGATGGACTCACATATTAAATACGGGTGTTTTGCACTGATAACCGGGGGGGAATATCATGAGTGGCAAGAAGCTCAGCTACAGCGATGACGCCCGCGCGGCGATTCTGCAAGGTGTAAACATCCTGGCCGACACCGTCAAGGTGACGCTCGGGCCTCGGGGCCGTACCGTCATGCTCTCCAAGAAATACGGTTCTCCCGTTGTAACGAAGGACGGGGTGACGGTCGCAAAGGAGATCGACCTGCGCGACAAGCAGCAGGACATCGGTGCGCGCATGGTCCGCGAGGTTGCGAGCAAGACCTCCGACATCGCCGGCGACGGTACTACCACCGCCACCGTTCTGGCGCAGGCCATATTCCGCGGCGGCCTCAAGAACATCGCCGCCGGGGCGAATCCCATGGCCCTCAAACGCGGGATCGACCTGGCGGTCGAAGCTGTCGTGGCTGAGATCCAGAAGCTCAGCAAGAAGGTCAAAGGGAAGGAGGACATCACGAACGTGGCCTCCATCTCGGCCAACGGCGATCGCCGGATCGGCGAGTTGCTTTCCGAGGCGATCGAAAGGGTCGGCGAGGACGGCGTCGTGACCGTGGAAGAAGCCAAGTCCATGAAGACGGAGCTCGAAGTGGTTGAGGGGATGAGGTTCGACCGCGGTTACATCTCCGCTTACTTCGTTACCAACCAGGAACGCATGGAGTGCGCCCTCGAGGACCCGCTGATCCTCATTTACGAGAAGAAGATATCTGCGCTGAACGACCTGATCCCTCTGCTCGAGAAGGTGATGCAGGTGGGCAGGCCGCTGCTCATCATCGCCGAGGAAGTGGAAGGTGAAGCGCTTGCGGCTCTCGTGGTAAACAAGCTGCGAGGGACGTTCCGCGCCGCTGCGGTAA
This sequence comes from Acidobacteriota bacterium, assembly GCA_017860075.1. Taxonomy (GTDB): domain Bacteria; phylum Acidobacteriota; class UBA6911; order UBA6911; family UBA6911; genus JACADW01. Next base: position 5,992 of record JAFNAH010000040.1, read on the forward strand.
AAGCTCCCGGGTTCGGGGATCGCCGCAAGGCGATGCTCGGGGACATTGCGATATTGACGGGCGGCAAGTTCTTCTCAGAAGACCTGGGGATCAAGCTCGAGAACATCCGGCTGGAAGACCTTGGGCGCGCAAAAAGAGTCGCAATCGACAAGGACAACACCACTATCGTCGAGGGGGCGGGGAAGAAAAGCGAGATCTCCGGCCGGATCGCAAGCATCAGGAAGCAGATCGAGGAGACGACGAGCGACTACGACCGCGAGAAACTCCAGGAGCGTCTTGCCAAGCTCGCAGGTGGAGTGGCGGTGATCCGCACAGGTGCCTCCACCGAGGCCGAGATGAAGGAACTCAAGGCGCGTGTCGAGGATGCTCATCACGCGACCCGTGCGGCGATCGAGGAGGGCATAGTCCCGGGAGGGGGCGTGGCGCTCGTGCGCGCGCAGAAGGCGATCGACACCCTCCAGCTCGAGGGGGACTACAAGACAGGCGCCGAGATTGTCCGCGCAGCCCTGGAGGAACCGGCACGGCTCATCGCCCAGAACGCCGGGATCGACGGGGCGGTGACCCTCGAGAAAGTGCGGCAGGGCAAAGGGGACTTCGGCTACAACGCGGAAACCGGCGAATTCGGCAATCTCGTCGGGCAGGGCATCATCGATCCGACCAAGGTGGTGCGTGTTGCCCTTCAAAACGCGTCATCGATTGCGGGTCTGCTGCTGACTACCGAGGCCGTCGTGACTGAACTGCCGGCGCCGAAGAAGAAGACACCTCCGCCGATGCCCGAGGACTACGAATAGTCGACCCAAGTAACCATGTGTATTCCCGCGGTGCGCAGAGCCTGCAGGGCCCCGGCCTCAGGGCCCGGTGCATGCACACCGCCGCGGAGATTACTATCCCCGGAAAGGTGACAAGATGAGACTCCCCGTGATTGCCGGCAACTGGAAGATGCACAAGACCATGGAAGAAGCGCGCGCGCTGACGCGTGCGATAAAGGACGGCGCGGGGGGCGCAACCCACTGCACGGTCGTGCTGGCGCCGCCTTTTACGTCTCTGGCCGCGGTCTGCGGTGAGACAAAGGGCAGCTCCATCCAGCTGGCAGCCCAGAACGTGCACTGGGAGCCCAAAGGGGCCTTCACCGGTGAAATCAGCATCGCGATGCTCGAGGATGCAGGTTGCTCAATGGTCATCATCGGGCATTCGGAGCGCCGGCAGTACTTCGGCGAAACGGATGAAACGGTGAACCGGCGGGTGAAGGCCGTGCTGAATTCATCCCTGAAGGCGATTGTGTGCATCGGCGAAACGCTGGCTGAGAGGGAAGCGGGACGGGTTCATGATCTGATAACGCAACAACTTGCCGGAGGACTAGCCGGCTTGACACACCAGTCGCTGTCGCATATCATTCTCGCCTACGAACCGGTTTGGGCAATCGGTACCGGGCGTACGGCGTCGCCTGAGATTGCTCAGGAAGTCCACAAAGCCATCCGAGATTGGCTTTCTAGACAATTCGGCACCGAGGCGGCTCAGGAGGTTCGTATACTCTATGGCGGAAGCGTCAAGCCGGACAATGTTTCGGTCCTGATGCGTCAGCCGGATATTGATGGCGCTTTGGTCGGTGGAGCGTGCCTCGAGGCGGAAAGCTTCCTGCGCATCATCCATTATTAGAACCCGGCTGAGCCGGCGGAAAGTAGGGCCCTGGCAATGATTGTTTACTATCTGTTGACCTTCCTCCATGTTGTGGTGTGCGTCATCCTGATCCTGGTGGTGCTGCTGCAATCGGGCAAGGGAGCTGACCTCGCCGGTGCCTTCGGCGGCGGAGCGACGCAGACGGCTTTTGGAAGCAGAGGACCCGCATCGTTCCTCTCGAAGCTCACGACCGGCGCGGCGATTGTGTTCATGCTCACGTGCCTCGGGCTCTCCCTGACAGGCACCAATGAGCAGGCCGGCTCAGTCATGGATAAGACCAAGGCGGTGCAGGCCCCGGTCAAGTCCGCTCCTGCGACGAAATCGCAGAAGTCGGGACCCGTGCCGACTCCGGAGCAGATAAGAAGAGAACAGGAGGAGGCCGAAGCGAAGCAGCGTGCGACTGGAGCACAGGCACAACCCTCGCCTGCTCCTGCAACGCCCGCCGCGAGCCCGAGCGCACCCGCCAAGGCCGGGGAGGCTCCTCCTCCTGCGCCGAAGAAGCCGTAAGCGCGCAGACATTACGCAGTGCCGAAGTGGTGGAACTGGCAGACACGCCATCTTGAGGGGGTGGTGGGGAAACCCGTGGGGGTTCGAGTCCCCCCTTCGGCACCATCGAATTGTAA
>JAFNAH010000408.1 GCA_017860075.1 Acidobacteriota bacterium
AAATGCCCGATGAAAAGGGGCCTCCCGCTCGTATTCTGTGTTGCGTAGAGGAATTACCGGAGAGAGGCCATGAGACCGGAGACAGGCAAGGTGGACATGCTCCTCGTGGGGAGCGCGGCTGTACTGCAAGTCGCAGGTCTTCTGGTGCTCTACTACCTGGGCGTCCTCGAAGTCAGCGCATTCTGGCGATGGTGGCTCGCGATCCTGTGAGGTGACAGTGCAGCGGCGTCGCGCGAAGGCCTGGGAGACTGAATCATGGACGACGGCAAGACACGCGTAACGAGTTCGCGGCTGGTGGTGGGAACAGTGGCGATCATCCTGGGGATTCTGTTTACCCTGAACAACCTCGGGACGATCGAGGTGGGCGACTTCCTGCACTTCTGGCCCGTGGCCCTGATTGCCTTTGGGATGGCCGTCTTCCTGGAATCTTCGAAGATGCCGGGCCGCTTCGCGGGTGGGACCCTGATGCTGGCCGGCACGCTGATGCTTCTGAACAACATGGGTCTCATCCGGTTCCGTCTTCACGACTGGTGGCCGCTTCTGCTGATCCTGCTCGGCATCAGCATTATATGGCGGGGCTACGACCGGGCCCGTTTCGGCGACGTCGATCCCAGTTCGACCGTTTCCGGAATAGCGGTGCTGGGCGGTGTCGAGAGGACGTGCAACTCCCAGGACTTTCGCGGCGGGGAGCTGACGGCATTCATGGGCGGATGCGTGGTGGATCTCCGCAACGCGGACATGAAGGTCGGCGAAGCCGTGATCCAGACCTTCGCCTTTTGGGGCGGCATCGAAATCAAAGTCCCCGAGGATTGGTCCGTGAGCGTGCAGGGATTCCCCATACTGGGAGGATTCGATGAGAAGACCCGCGCACCGAAGGAGGGCCCAAGGAAAGTCCTCATCATAAAGGGATTTGCTATCATGGGCGGCGTCGAGATTCGCAATTGATGAACGTGAGGCCGGGCACGCAACCCGGCCCGGCCGGATCGGTAGCCCTATGCATCCCGTCTTCGAACGCAGATCCAACCTGCTGCTCTACCTGCTCGCCTGGCTGCCTTCTGTGGCGTTGTTCGCGCTTCTGCTCGCCTATGCAGGACAATTCCGCTGGTCTGAGGCATTTCTGATCGCGGCCCCGATGGCCGTCGTCTGCGCCTTCCTCTGCCTGTCCGCCTGGTACCTGTGCAGGATCTTTCCTCCGGCCAGAGCCTCATACCTGCGCCTCGCTGGAATTCACCTGGCAGCCGCGGTTTTTACGGGCGGAGCTTGGGTCCTGCTCGGCGCGGCTCTTGTGACCGCGCTGTCGCGGGTCCCGGAACTGGCGGGCATCGACGACCGGTTTTGGAAACAGGCTCCGCTGCTGTTGGTAGTCGGGGTGCTGATCTTTCTTATTTCCGTTTCGGTTCATTACCTCGCACTCGTTTTTGAGAGATCACGCGAAGCAGAGGAGCGGTCGCTGACGCTGCAGATTCTTGCGCGTGAGGCTGAGCTCAAGGCGTTGCGGGCCCAGATCAGCCCTCACTTCCTTTTCAACAGCCTCAACTCCATCAGCGCGCTCACCTCCGTCGACCCGGCTCGTGCCAGGAAGATGTGCCAGTTGCTCGCCGACTTCCTGAGGAAGAGCCTCGAGCTCGGCGCGGAAGAATTCATAACGCTCCAGGACGAGATTGCGCTCGCCCGCGATTTCCTCGCCATCGAGCAGATCCGGTTCGGCCCGCGGCTGAACATCGATACTGAGGTGGCCGAAGCGAGCAGGAACTATCTCGTACCCTCGCTTCTCATGCAGCCCCTGCTCGAGAATGCGGTCAAGCACGGCATCTCGCAGGTGCTGGAGGGGGGCACCATCCGCATCGCGACTTCGGTTGGCGGGGACCGGCTCAAGATCACCGTTGAAAACCCGAGCGACGCATCCGTCCCGGTGGCACGATCAAAAGGATTCGGCCTCGAGAACACTCGCGCCAGGCTCTCGACCCTGTATGGCAGGGAAGCCCGCATCGAAACCGGGAGGAGTGGTGAACGCTTCCACGCGGAGGTGTCGCTTCCCGCGAAGAGGGTAGCCTCATGAGCCGCAGCCTCTGTCGATTATTGTCATGCAGGGACTCCGTCGGGGGGTGATACATGTCAAGGGGAGCCGGAGTGAAGATCGCCGCCGTCATAGTCGATGACGAGGAACTCGCGCGGGCAATCCTGCGCGAATACCTGGCCGCGCATCCGGACATCGAGATCGTCGCGGAGTGCGCCAACGGGTTCGAAGCCGTCAAGGCCGTCTCTGAACTCGCCCCGGACCTCCTGTTCCTCGACATCCAGATGCCCAAGCTCAACGGGTTCGAAGTCCTGGAATTGGTGGGACCGGGCCCGGCGGTGATATTCATCACCGCCTACGACCAGTACGCCCTGCGGGCGTTCGAGGTTCACGCGGTGGATTACCTGCTGAAACCCTTCACGCCCGAACGGCTTGCCGAGGCATTGGAGCGTGTTCGCCAGCGGATGGAGCGGAACGAGGCTTCGCCCGTGCCCGCCCTGGTGAAACAGGCCCGCGCGTCGGGCAAGCCCGTCGAGCGGGTTCTCGTCAAGGACGGTTCGAGGGTGCATGTCATCCCGGTGGAAAAGATCGATTACATCGAAGCGCAGGACGACTACGTGGGGATCAAGGCGGGTGGGAAGGAGTACCTGAAGCAGGACAGGATGGCGGAACTGGAGTCTCTCCTGCCGCCGGAGCGCTTCATCCGGATCCACCGTTCATACATACTCAATATCGACAGGCTGATGCGGCTGGAACCGTACGCGAAAGACAGCCGGGTCGCGATTCTCGCCGACGGAACGCAGTTGCCCGTGAGCCGCGCCGGCTACGCAAAGCTCAAGCCCCTGCTCTGAAGCGAGGCAGCACCGTAGTGCCTCATCCCCAGACGTACCGCCCGTCGTATTCGACCTTGTATTCCCTCACTGCAATTCAGGCACTCGAAAGCGGGGCGAGGTCCTGGACTGATGAGATTGCCGTTCAACCCCTCCAGGGTTGATTCCTCCGGCAAGCCCGGTCATTCCCGGGGTTTGCACCCCGGGCTCTTCTATTCGACGCTTTCAGCGTCGGTCCTGTGGGTGATGGTTGGAGCCGTTCCGG
>JAFNAH010000409.1 GCA_017860075.1 Acidobacteriota bacterium
CGCGGGAATGGACATGAGAAACGCGAACACGTCTTTCAAATCCTGATCGGTGAGCTTTCCAATATCTTCCCACGGCATGGGGGGGAGGATCTGGCGCCCTGTGCCCATGTGCTTGCCGGTGCGCATCGACTTGATGAACACATCCTCTGTCCAGGCCCCGATCCCCGTGGCAGGGTCAGGCGTGAGGTTCGCCGCGAAGGAGACTCCCCACGGCCCGACCCAGGCGGTCATGTCCGAGTTCGTGATCCCCATCCACTTGTCCGGACCGATGACCCCCTTCGGGATCTCGGGCAGGGTCGACTCCGCGACGTGGCCTGACAGAGTCTTCAGCGGGTGCGGGACAGGTCCATTCGGACCCATCGCCTTGGGTGAATGGCAGTGGTTGCAGCCCCCGAGATTGACGAGATAGCGGCCGCGCTCTACCTGCTCCGTTGACGCTTTTGAAGCTTTGTCGGGTTTCGTTGCCCCTGAGGCGGCAAGCGCAAATGCCGCAGCTGCAACGACACATGCGGCGATACCATAGAAGAGTCGACGGCGGACCTCGTGCATTCTACACCTCTGGATATTTGAATGAACAGATGAACTATCGAACTTCGATCGAGAACGCGTGCTCAGCGCAGAGCGCCCCCAGGGCGCCGATCAATGCCCTGTGTTCTCGGGACTGGAAGTAGGAGTCCACGGCACCATGGTCCGACCACGCCTGGACCATTGAAAGAGAGCTACCCTCCGCCTCAACCCTGACGTCCGAGCCGAGACACCCCCGGTGTCTGAGGATTGCAGCGGCGACACCCTCCAGCGTCTGGTGGATTTCCGTCTGCTTCCCCGCCTTCGGCTTCAAGGTCACCCGCACCTCGATCATGCCATAGAACATGCAAAGCCTGTACCAGCACGGAGCCCGCCTTGTGTCACGACGAGAGCTTGTTGATCTACAACAGGTTAGTGGAGAGGTCGTCGCGAGAACGGTGATCGAAGCGGTCCGGGAGCCCTGATATATTCCGGATTCGCCGAGGATCTTCGGCGGTGACGGGGCGTGAGGTGCGGGGGGCAGAGATGCTACCGGTCGGCAACCCTGGGTCTGCTGATCTGGAGCTTCTTCATCCGGTGGCGGAGCGTGTCGGGATGAAGACCCAGGATGCGGGCTGCGCCCGATTGTCCTTCGATCCTCCAGAGAGTCTTCTCGAGCACAGCGAGGATATGGTCTTTCTCGACCTCCGCAAGCGGCTTCAAATGGCGCGCCGAAGGCTTCGCGGGCGTCCCGGTGGTCAGGGCCTGTACCTGCAGCGTGACGCCCTCGCTTATGATGACCGCCCGCTCCACGACATTTTCAAGTTCTCTCACATTGCCCGGCCACGAATACTCCTGGAGCATTTTGAGCGTTGGCCGCGTGATGCGCAGAAATGGACGGGAATGGCGCAGGCAGAACATGCGCACGAAGTGCTCGACAAGCAGAGGGATGTCGGAGCGGCGATCGCGGAGTGGCGGAATTGTGAGCGGAAACGCGTTGAGGCGGTAAAACAGATCCTGCCGGAATCTCCCCTCCCGGATGCCTTCCTCGAGATCTCTGTTCGTGGCTGCGATGATCCGCACGTTCACCTTGATCGGCTTTGCTGCGCCAACTCTTTCCACAAACCCGTCTTCGAGCACCCTGAGGAGCTTCACCTGAAGCGCGGGGGAGAGTTCGCCGACTTCGTCCAGGAAGACCGTTCCGCTGTCGGCGATCTCGAATCGCCCCTTGCGGGCAGCTGTCGCACCCGTGAATGCTCCCCGTTCGTGGCCGAAGAGTTCGCTCTCGATAAGCGAAGGGGCCAGCGCCGCGCAGTCGACCTTCAGGAGAGGCCTGTCCTTCCTTGCACTCGAGCCATGAATCGCCCTCGCGAAGAGCTCCTTCCCGACCCCTGTTTCACCCAGCAGCAGGACCGTGGCGTCCGTTCGGGCAACGCGCTCCACGCTGTAGAGCACGTACTGAAGGGCATCGCTCTTCCCTATGATCTCCCCGTGCTCCGTCTGGAGCTGCATGACCTCGCGCAGCGAGACGTTTTCCTGCTCGGCGGATTCCTTATGGCGCCGGATCTCGTCATCCCGTCGTTTACGGAGAAGAGCGTTTGCCAGGATCTCCCCGAAAAGCCGCAACCGGGGGAGCAGTTCCTCCGGCCAATCCCTGTGCTGCAGGAGCGAGGCTGCGGTCAGGGTGAACCGGACCCTGCCGTCGATGACGATAGGGATACTGATGCTGGACTTGAATTTCCCCATTGCCGCATTGCGCAGATCCACCTCGGCCTCTGGCGGAAAGCCGTGCGGGTAGTGGAGGATCACAGGACGATTCGCGCGAAGCTCCGCCGTGATCCAGGGGAAGAGGAGATCGGTCCTCATCGGGGGAATGGCAGGAAGCCCGTCCGGGGCGTACGAAAAGCGGCAGTGTGTCTCCTGCGTCTCGGGCAGATACTCCGTGAGGGTGCACCGCTCGACGTTGAAGAACCGGGCAATCGACTTCAGTCCTTCCACGATCTGGGCGTCGAACATGTCGCCCGGAATCTGGATCAGACGTGCCGAGAATTCTGAGAGCGTCCGCTCGAAGGAGAGGAGAAGCTCCGGACCATAGCTGCGTCCGATCCAGCCCTCCTCAGGATCCGCTGTGTCAGGGGTGGACATAGTCGTCCGGCTGGCGATCCTACGTGTCTGTTGTGCCAGCAACCTAGTGGATCGTCTCCCTATTGTCAAGGAGAACGTTCGACAATCCTGCAGCAGGCGATGGCGCCGCCGGCACGGCAAGCGAAATTGCGTTTGAAAAGGGGGATGCCTATCATGCTTCCTGTTTTCTGACGAAGGACGATTGATGCCCAACCGCTTGGTGAACGAGAAGAGTCCGTATCTCCTCCAGCACGCCGACAACCCCGTGGACTGGTACCCATGGGGCGAGGAGGCGTTCGACAGGGCTCGCCGGGAGGACAGGCCGATCTTCCTCTCGATCGGATACTCGACGTGCCACTGGTGCCACGTGATGGAGCACGAGTCGTTTGAGAACCCGGACATCGCCGCGATCCTGAACGAACACTTTGTTGCGATCAAGGTCGACCGCGAGGAGCGGCCCGACGTTGA
>JAFNAH010000410.1 GCA_017860075.1 Acidobacteriota bacterium
CTCCCTTGCCGCACAACCGTCATGTGCCGCCGGGAATTCTTCGTTGCGAGCAATTGATGCTGGTTGCGGATGCCGCCCTGACATTATCATGGTCGGGGCTGTGCCCGGTTGGACGGAACACGTCACCACTGGAGGGACAACGACATGGACGGAACAACCGTAAGACCGATTGCCCGCGCGCAACTGCCGTTCCTGTTATGCGCCTGCCTGCTCGCGCCCGCTCCTCCTTTGGCGGCGGCGCCGGCCCTGATGCAGGCGCTTCAGTCCGCGCCGTCCGTAGAATGTTTCGACTTCGTTGAAGTGACCGTGGGCCTGCAACATCCGGATGCGCCCAATCCCTTCACCGACGTCAAGGTGACCGGCGAGTTCACGCGGGAAGGGGGCCCGCCGGTTCGCGTCGCCGGATTCTGCGACGCGGAAGACGGCACGCTCTACCGGGTACGATACATGCCGTCCCAACCCGGGAATTACCGCTACACCGTCCAGCTGCAGCAGGGAAAGTTCTCGTTCAAACACGAGGGTCGCTTCACCGCCACTGCGGGCCGGCGCCCGGGGCCGGTGCGCGTGGACCCGGAACATCCTCTCCATTTCGTCCGCGACGGGACAGGCGAACATTGGTTCTGGAACTCGACGACCGCCTACCAGCTGCTGGCGTGGGACGAGGATACGATCGCGCAATCGATCGAGCGCCTGGCGCAGCTGGGTGCCAACCGGATCCGGGTCGCGATCTGCGGGCGCACGAAGGATGGGACGCGCTGGAATGAACCGCTCGTCCGCCGAACCAGGAAGTTCGCCTTCAAGATGGAACCCTGGCCGGCCGCCCGGCCCGACGACATCGAGGATCCGGGCTATGACGTGAGCCGCTTCAACGTCGCCTTCTTCAAGAAGGCAGAGAGTATGCTGCGCCTGGCCAGGGAACGCGGCATCGTCGTCTCGATCATCTTCTACGTGGACGGTGCCGACAAGGGCGTCGACCCGTTCGGCAAGGAAAGGATGGGCGGCCCCGACGAAGAGCGCTACTACCGCTATGTGACGGCCCGTTTCAGCGCCTTCGCGAACGTCATGTGGGACGTGACCAACGAATGGCACCTGTTCCGTGATGAGGCCTGGGTAAACCGCATGGGCTCCGTCATCAAGGAATCGGATCCCTACCTCCATATCGCGAGTGTCCATGGTCACGGCGAATTCCCGTTTCGACGAGCCGCCTGGGCGGACTTCGCAATGTTTCAGTTCATGCTCGAGAACCGGCGACAGCAGGCCGCGACGGGAAAGCCGAAACCGCAGGTCAACGAGGAATACGGGTACGAGGACCACTACCCGTTCCCCTGGGGCGAGAAGCGCCTCTGGCCTGCCCGTATCGGAGACAGCCGCCGCCGGCTGGCGTGGGAGATCAGCATGGCAGGCTGCTATCAAACAACCGGCGAGCGGGCCAACGACGGCACAGGCGCAGGGCCCGACACCGGGGGAGGCTGGGTAAACGGCCGCGGCGACGATCACATGACCATGCTCATCGGCTACCGGCACATGGCGCAGTTCTTCACGAGCTTCCCCTGGTGGACGCTGGACCCGCACGAGGAGCTGGCGGGAGAGGGAACGCTGCTCCTGGCGGAGCCGGGAAAGAGATATGTCGCCTACCTGCCCGGTTCCGGCGCGGCAAGATTCCAGCTTGCGCCCGGCTCGTACCTCGCCCGGTGGTTCAACCCGCGATCTGGCGCCTGGGCCGACCTGCCCGAGGTTGTTCAATCCGCCACCGGTTGGTGGTCCTCGCCGCCGGCGGCCGATGCCGGCGACTGGGCTCTCCTCCTCGAGGCGAAGTAGGTCCGCTCTGTTAGAGCGGACCCGAACAATCAACGCCTCTCAACAAGAGGTCCGGTCTAACAGACCGGACCCTCAAGTTTTTCGATCTTCGGAGCTTGATTCTACGACCGGCTGTGAGGTTTGGCAGCACCAAACACAAGCTGGCGGCTCACGTCCACGCACTGTTGAGCAGGGCACTGATGCTGACAGGCAATTTCATGCCGATCCGCTGCTCGACCGCATCGGCCTGAAATTGCGAGTTGGTGCCCGGGGATTTGCGGAGATGCTTTCGCCTCGCTTGGGCTTCATAGAACTCGATTTCCTGTCTGAGACGGCAGATCAGTTGGCCGGCGCTCATACGAGTGGGAGGCTTGTGCCGACGCCAGCGTGGCAAGGGACCTATGGCATGGGTGGTGTTGAGACCATAGGCTTTGATGGCCGCCACGAGAAGCGCGGCATAGGAGGCCACGTGAAAGGCAGGTTGACGGGGAACGGCTCCTTCGGACCAGACCTGGGCCTGGCCCACACCGAGCAGGTCCTTCTCTTCCTTCTGATCGGCCTCGATCTCCCAGCGGTAGAAGTAGGCCTGCAAGGCCTTGGCTACCTCGATCTGGGGATCACTCACCAGGAGATAAGCCGGTTGTCGATAGAGGGTGTGTCCGTGAGCCCGATAGCGCAGGGGTGCGACGACTATCATACGCATGGGCCGGTTTCCGGCTCCGCTGCGCCACAGTACGGGCGAGATGGTCTTGTAGCGCAGGTTGTGTCTTTTGCCGGCCGCGAATATCCGGCAGTGCTTCCAGGGAACGGACTTGTCTTTGCGGAGTTGTTCAGGAGTGGGAAGGGCTGCTCCGTAGATTTTCTTTCTTCCTTTGCCGCACTTGGTGTCGTGCAGTGGCCAGTAGAGCCGGATGTCCTTGCGGGTCCGCCCGATGAGAACGATGCGCTCGGAAAGCATCCGAAACACAGTGCGGTTGCAGAAAGAGGCATCTACTACGGCCCAGAGGATCCTCTCCCGCAGGGCGGCAATGCGGTCGAAACGCTCGCGCAGACGGCCCAGCAGCAGGGCGCCCTGGGCACTCAATCCTTCTTCTCTCTGTTGCCGGCGATGCTGCTTCATGGCCTTCTTGTATGCGATCGTCTCGGCCCGTCTTGTGGCGGGGTCGGCGCGTTTGTTCTTCTTGGGCCGCTTGGGCTTGGCAACCGGCGGAGCCAATTGAAACGCGATCGGGATTCCCCGGGCAGCCCCACCAGCACCTGGTGGCCAGATCAGCAGGACGGCGTGGAGGAATCGCAGTGCCCAAATCAAATTGGTGTTGAAGGGCGGAGACAGCGGATCACGAAGGTTCCTGGCGTGGGGAATCTTCTTGCCGGTCTTGCGGCATGGCGTGTCGTCGAGCGCCACCACCAGGGGTTGCTGGTCCGACATCAGGGGATGAGCCTCATCCAACACCGCGTCAAACAACGAAGGCGCATCCCAGCGATTGTGAGAGAACAATCGGTAGTCGGAAGCCCAGGCCTGGAACTGACGCCCCTGAGCACAGATGGCACGGCTGATGGTGCGCCGGCCGAGACAAACGAGAAACGACAACGCAAAACGCAAGGCGCGTTTATGGGACCGACGGTCGCGAAACGCCTTGCGCCACTGCAGGACGATGTCGAAGAAACAGGCAAGCAGCGGCATAGTGCACTCAGTCCTCCGACAACAGAGAGAATGTATTTGCGGCCGTGCGCACGAAGCGGTCCTTGCGGGCCACCCGCTTGGCGAGGGCGGAGACAACAGACTCACGGTCGAGCTGGACGGAGAAGCGCTTGGCAACGAGGTCCAGGATTTCGGAGATGTGGAGGGGGCGGCGGGCGGACCGCAGTATGTCATGTACCATGTCAATATGAGACATACGTTTACCTGTTTCTTCCGACCTCAGGTCTGCCTTCAGGGTCGGCGACCGGCGGAGCTGCCGGAGAGCACGGAGCTGAGCTCTTGACACGGACTCTAGAATGTCGATGAGATCTTCTCGAAGCTTGTCAGGCATGACTGTCCTCCTAGGAAGGATGAGGACAGCATAGCAGAAGAAGAGCGTATGTCAATGAAATACTACATACTTGCTTGAAGACCGAAAAACTTGAGGGTCCGGTCTGACAGACCGGACCCACCTTACTCCGTGAGGGATGGGTTGTTTGTGGAGGCTGAATGAATTCGCGTGAGAGAGTCCTGACGACGTTGAACCACCGTGAACCGGATCGCATCCCGATCGATCTCTCGGGGCACCGATCCTCGGGAATCGCGGCGATCGCTTACTCGCGTTTGCGGAAACATCTCG
>JAFNAH010000041.1 GCA_017860075.1 Acidobacteriota bacterium
CGACAAGGGTTGCCATGGCGGCTACATCTTCTGCGGCACCTCGCAACCGAGAAGTTCGAGCGACTTCTCCAGTTGCCGGCGGACGATGTCGACCACGAGAAGAAGGTTCTTCTTGCGGGAGGCATCCGCCTCCGACAGGATGTGGTAATTGTGGTAGAAAAGGTTGAATTTCTGCGCCAGGTGGAAAGCGAACTTCCCGACCTGGGACAGCTCGAGCGTCTGCGCCACCTGGCGTACAACGTCAGGAAGCCTGGCTGCCTGGTATATGAGCTCCCAAATGTCGTCGTTTTCCGCCAGGAACGCGCGAAGTGACTGCTGTTCGACGTCCCGCCAATGGAACCGGCCGTTCTCTCCGGCCTCCTCCAGCTTGCGGAATATGTTGTTTGCCCGGACGATCGCATACTGCACGTAGGGCCCTGTCTCACCCTCGAAGTTCAACGCTTCCTTGAAATCGAACGCGATCACCGTGTTGCGTGCGAAGCGGAGCATGAAATAGCGGAGGGCTCCCACGGCGATCACCCTGGCTATGGCATTCGCGTCTTCGCCGGAGAGATCGTGCCGCGTCTTAACCTCCTGCAGCGCTTTCTCCAGGAGGGTGTCGAGCAGGTCATCGGCCTTGACGCCGAGTCCCTTTCTCCCCGCAACCAGCACGAATGTGCGTTTCGAGTCCTCCTCGGAGAGTTCGAATCCCAGTTCCATTGCGCAGGCAGGCGTGAGCGCGACCATCTCATATGAGAAGTGAACGGAATTGCAGGCCTCCTCTTCGAAACCTAGAGCCCTGAGCCCCTGCAGCACAATGCTCTGGAGATAGGCCTGGCGGCTGTCGATCACGTTGTAGACACGACGCCCGGCGCCGAAGTGCGGCGTCTCGAGCCCCTGAGTCCGCTCGGTCGTGGTAACCCAGACCTCTCCGCCCGCGCCGGAATCGAATGGGCGATAGAAGAAATCCAGCCCCAGCAGGCCGAACTTCCACAGCTGGTAGGCGATGTCCTTCCCGACGTAGGTCACGGTGCCGTCAGACCGCACGATGATCTTCTCGTCATCCTCCAGTTCCTGGCGCGCAGCCTCCTCCTCGCACTCGGGCCGCTCTCCGGTCTTCATCACCCAGCATCCGCGGTTCTTCCCGTCCTCCACGAAATAGATGGCGCCGCGCGCCTTCAGGAGTTCAAAAGCCTTTTCCCAGAAGTGCAGATGGAGTATCTCGCTCTCTCGCGGCAGGAGGTCATAGTGAACATTGATACGCGCCATGGTGGCGAGATGGGCTCGCGCAATCCGCATCGCGACGTGTTCCGCCAGTTCCGCGGTCGGATTGTTACCCGCTTCGATCGCCTGCAGCGTTCGGCTTCTGTGCTGCTGGTTCGCCTCGGTCTGCCGGTAGAAATCCGCTACTCGTGCGTACACATCCCAGCAGTAATAGTCGAACTTGCCTTCCAGAGCGGCAACCTGCCTGAGCGTCAGGCGTTCCATCTGTTCGAGGCCCACTACGACGTCCGCCACCTGAACGCCGGTGTTGTCCAGGTAGTTCTGGACCTCGACCTCGTGGCCCAGGAAACGCAGGCAGCGTACGAACGAGTCCCCAAGTACGGCATTGCGCAGGTGCCCGATGTGAGCGGCCTTGTTGGGATTAATGTTGGTGTGTTCTACGATGACCTTGCCGGAAGACGCGGCCCCGGTTACCAGCCCGTGGAGTTTCCTGTCGATACTATCGGCCAGTTTCAGGGTCAGCCCGAGCCTGTCGAGGCGGAAGTTGAGGTACCCGCCGCCCGCGACCTCCACCTTCCACACCCCGGGGATCCTGGCAGCCTCTTGAGCCAGCTCGCGGGCGATTTCGGCGGGAGCTCGCTTTACCTTTCGGGCGAGGTCGAAAGCGACCGGCAGCGCGAGCTCGCCCAGCTCGATGCGCGGCGGCACTGAAAAACTGAGCCGCTCATAGGAAACGCCGTAACGATCATGTATCTGCTGAAGCAACGCCTGCTCCAGGAGCTGTGTAAGTGCAGCGATCATGCTATGCATGTCCTCGGCTGAAAAGGCGCAAGAAACATACCCCAATGCCCCCGGTGATTCAATCACGGTGACCCCGGATCGACTCGGGTTCTCAGTGCGGGTCCTCGACGCCGGCGGGAGTCCCGCGCGCCTTCGTGAGGCATGACCATTTCCTGCCGTTGAAGTCCTGCTGACAACCGGTGCCGGGGAGGATCCTGCCGTTTCCTTGACTTCAGCTGGCCCCGTCCATAAACTCACGCCGAATGCCGGCAGCGCGATGCGCTCAACATACCGGTTGACGGCGCAGGTCGGCCAGGGTGTCTCGTGGGAAAGAACCAGATTCTCTATATCGATGCATCGTCCGGGATCAGCGGCGACATGACCATAGGTGCTCTGCTTGACCTCGGAGGCCGGCTGGAGCTTCTTCAGGAACGGCTTGGCTCACTGACCCTGCGAGGATACCGGCTTATGGCGCGGAAGGAGCTCCGCGCAGGGATCCAGGCCACGAAATTCGATGTGGTCCTCGACGAGACTGCCAAGGAGGTGCAAGGGCACCACGGCAAATCGCACGGCGGCCATCACCATCACCACCGCACCTTCGGCGAAATCCGCAGGATGATCGAATCGAGTTCGCTCTCTGCCTGGGTGAGGGAAAAGTCGGTGAGCGCATTTTTCAAGCTGGCCCAGGCGGAGGGCACGGTTCACAACCAGCCTCCCGAAGAGGTGCATTTCCACGAAGTCGGCGCCCTGGACTCCATCGTAGATATCGTAGGCTGCATGATTCTGATGGAGGAGCTGCTGCCGTCCAGGATCGTGTGCTCGCCCGTCAACGTCGGGCGCGGCACGCTCGAGTGTCGGCATGGCATCTACCCGGTCCCGGGGCCTGCGGTGGAACATCTCCTTCGCGGTGTCCCGACATTCTCGAACGAAGTGGAGGGGGAGCTCACCACACCCACGGGTGCCGCACTCCTTGCTGTCCTGGCTGAGTCGTACGGCCCGCGCCCGCTCATGAGCACCCTTCGTGCCGGATATGGCGCCGGCACGCGGGACACGCCCGGCAGCGCAAACGTGCTGCGGCTGACTCTCGCAGAGGGAGCATCCGCGGACGCATCAATCGAAAAGGGGGAGGTCGCGGTCATCGAGGCGGCCATCGATGACATGAGCCCCCAGGTCTGGGGCTATTTCCAGGAGCGTGCGCTTTCGGCCGGGGCGCTCGACGTATACGCCGTGCCGGCGCTGATGAAAAAGAACCGGCCGGCGTATGTCTTGACACTCCTTTGCGATTCCGCACATCTTGATGAGATGGTCCATCTCGTATTTGCTGAGACAACTACCATCGGCCTCCGCTACACCGCTGCGCGACGACGGACGCTTGACCGGGAAATAGTGCAGGTGCAGACAGACTACGGCCCGGTCCGGATCAAGGTCGCTTCCATTCAGGGGCGGCGGGTGAATTTCGTCCCGGAGTACGAGGACTGCAGACACCTGGCTGCGGAGAGGGGGGTTCCTCTAAAGGATGTGACCGCCGCGGCAAGCCGGGCCTATCTTGACGCTGCGAGACCTTAGCCCGTGAGCGAGGAGAGGCCGCCGGTCTTCTCTCCCGGCATTTCAGGAATCTGATGGCCCGGCCGCGGAGCTGCTGCGGCTGACCCGGATGGTGCCCGGTCAACAGCCGCC
The DNA here is from genome assembly GCA_017860075.1 of Acidobacteriota bacterium. GTDB lineage: Bacteria > Acidobacteriota > UBA6911 > UBA6911 > UBA6911 > JACADW01. Next base: position 3,661 of record JAFNAH010000041.1, read on the forward strand.
CAACAAATGACGGAGAACTGATCACCGTGTGTGAAGAGAAACCGAAAGATACGAGTATCGAACCGGCCGCCGCGCCGGCGGCGCAGGATTCCAGGATTCCAATAGAGGATTTTGCCCGCGTGGAGATGAGGGTCGGGCAGGTCGTTGAAGCCCAGAAGGTGGAGGGATCCCGTAAACTGGTCAAGATGAAGGTGGACATCGGGAGCGAGATCCGCCAGGTCGTCGCAGGAATCGCAGAAGCCTACGATCCAGCCGTGCTCGTGAACAAGAAGGTTGTGCTGGTAGTTAACCTGAAGCCGGCGCGGATAATGGGGATTGAGTCCAACGGAATGATCGTGGCGGCATCGGATGGCGCCAGACCGGTTCTCGCGACCTTTACCGAAGAAGTCCGCAACGGCTCCCTGCTGAGGTGAGAGGTCCTGGCAGAACCGCTGGCGCCGGGACCGGAGGTGCTCGAGACCGATGATCGCGGATTCGCATGCCCATCTGGACATGCCGGAGTTCGGGGCCGACCTCGAAGCAGTCCTTTCGCGGGCGGTTGCCGCCGGGCTGGACCTCATCGTGACCGTCGGCACCGGCAGGCCCGGCGATGATTGCATCGAACGGACCCTGAGAATCGCGGAAGAGCACGATTTCGTCCTTGCCGCCGTCGGTGTTCATCCTCACGATGCCCGCCTGGCCGACGACGACTACCTCTCATACGTGGAGGCTGTCGCCGAGCACCCCAAGGTGGTCCTCTGGGGCGAGATAGGGTTGGATTACCACTACGACAGTTCTCCCCGGGCAGACCAATGCCGGGCCTTGCGACGGCAGCTGCAGATCGCGCGGCGGAAGAACCTGCCGGTGTCGATACATTGTCGTGATGCCTGGTCCGACCTGCTGACAATCCTCGGCGAGGAATGGAGCGGCGCCCATCCCGGCGGGATCCTGCATAGTTTCACCGGCACAAGGCACGACGCACAGGTGTACGCCGATCTCGGCCTCCTGATCTCCTTTTCGGGGATCGTCACGTTCAAGAACGCGGACTGGATACGCGAAGCGGCGCGCAGCCTGCGCCTCGACCAGGTGCTGGTGGAAACCGACTGCCCCTATCTTGCTCCTGTTCCCCACCGGGGCAGGCGCAACGAACCGGCATTCGTAGTCGATGTCGCCCGCGGCCTTGCCGCGGCTATGGGCGTTGAACTGCCCGGGATCGCCGCGGCGACATCCAAGAACCTGCGGCGGCTGTTGGGACCGCGGTGCAAATCTTCCTCCGCATCACGGGTTTTCGATAACCTGTGATAGAATCCGATGTTCCGAAGCTCGAAGGTGGGGGCTGAGCTGTGCCTCACAACCACGGTGAAGGGGCGTCTTGAACCAGCACGAAATCTACGAAATGGTGAGGGAAGGACTCGAGTGCGTCGAGGAGGAGCTCACGCGTCATTCGAGATCCGACATCCAGCTCGTGGACCGCATCGGGCAATACCTCTGTGGCGGTGGCGGCAAGAGGGTGCGCCCGGCGATACTGCTCCTGAGTTCCAGGCTCTGTGGTTACAACGGACCGGCTTCTTACCGGCTGGGGGCGGTGGTAGAACTTATCCATGCCGCCACGCTTGTCCACGACGACATCATTGATGATGCGAAGGTACGACGCGGCAGGGCTTCGGTAAACGCACAATGGGGTAATGAAATCACCGTCCTGATGGGTGATTGGCTCTACATGACGTCGTTTTACCTGGCCCTCGAACACCGGCGCTTCGAAATCCTCGACATCCTTACGGATGCCACCCGGAAGATGGTCGAGGGCGAACTGATGCAGCTCAGCCTGAATGGCAGCCCGGACATCACCGAAGGCCAGCACCTGGACATATCAAAGCGGAAGACAGCCTACCTCTTTTCTGCGTGCTCTCAGATCGGGGCGATCCTGGGCTCTGCAGGGGGCGAGAAGCAGGAGTTGTTGCGCCAGTACGGGCTGAATATCGGTGTGGCGTTCCAGCTTGTGGATGATGTGCTGGATTTCACCGCCGATGAGACGACGATCGGCAAGCCCGTCGGAAGCGACCTGCGCGGAGGCAAGCTCACCCTGCCGCTGATCTACCTTCTCCGCGACGGCCGATCAGAGCATCGCGAACTGGTGCGCCAGGTGTTGGGTGAGAACGGATCGGGTGGCGAGCACGTGGAGGCCGTCATCCGTCTAGTCCGCGAGACCGGTGCAGCAGACCGGGTTCTTGCCAAGGCCCACGACTACGCGACGGAGGCGAGGTCGTTTCTCGCCGGATTCCCCGACTGCCCGGCCCGCGAAGCGCTTATGGCAATACCGGACTTACTGGTCCAGAGAAACCGCTAGGGCTTCCTGGGGGGCGATACCGGAGGTAGATCTTCGATGAAGAGCTTCTTCTGGTCCGAGTAAGGCACGAAGTCCTGAGTCTCCGGCGGGCCCTCCTGCGGAATTTCGACGGTCGGGAAGTTTTCGATCGGCTTGTCCTTGAGCACCTCCCGCATGTAGTTTATCCAGATGGGCAAGGCAACCGCTGCCCCCGCCTCCTTGTTTCCAAGTGAGACCTTCGCATCAAAGCCCACCCAGACGGCCGCGGTGAGAGACGGCGTGAATCCGACAAACCATGCGTCGGTAAAGTCGTTGGTTGTCCCGGTCTTGCCGCCTATCGGGCGCGCCAGCGATTTTGCAGCCTGCGCAGTTCCTTCTGCGACCACGCCCTGAAGGAGTCTCAGCATCTGCTCGGCGACAGGCGGCTCAAGGACCGTCTCCATCTGCGGAACGTTCTCCTGCTTCCTGACCTTGCTGTAATCTTCGATCCGCCTGATGAAATACGGTTTCGCCCTCAGCCCGAGGTTGGGGAAGACAGTAAAAGCCGACGCCATCTCGAGCGGAGTCGCCTCGCAGGCCCCCAGGGCCAGAGGCAGATACGGATCCAGGGGACCTCCAAGCCCGAACCTCCGAGCCATGACAACGACGTCTGTTATACCGATCGTCGATGCAACCCTGACAGTGGGTATGTTCCTGGATTCTATCAGCGCCTGGCGCAACGTAATGCGTCCTTTGAATTTGCCGTCGTAATTCGACGGCGCCCAGACCCGGCCGAGGCCATCGGTGAAGCTGATCGGCTCGTCCAGGACCGGGGACAGGGGATCCAGTCCTTTCTCGAGGGCCGCAGCATACACAAAAGGTTTGAATGTCGACCCTACCTGCCTGAGCGCCTGGGTCGCCCGGTTGAACTCGCTGGATTCGAAGTCCTTGCCTCCCACCATGGCCTTGACTTCGCCCGTTGCGTTTTCGAGGGCGACGATCGCGCCCTGGGCTTTGGGCATCTGCTCGAGCGCGAGCGTCAACGTCCGGGTGCTCTCGTCGATGTCCAGGATTCGGAAATACGCGAGATCTCCAGGCTTCAGGAGCGCCCCGGGCGACGTGGCCTTCGTCCAGGCAACGTCCCTGGGGAGGAGCCTGGCCTGATACTTGCCGATCCGAACTGCAGCCTCCCGTTCCCCGGAGCTCTCCACCAGGCCCATAGCGAGATCGCCCGCACGGAGCGGAGCCCGCCAGTCCGGACGGTTGTAAGTGGAAAGGTTGACTGAGGGCGTCTTCAGAACGTTATCTTCGGGGCCGCGCCAGCCGTGCCTCTTGTCGTACTTCATCAGCCCTTCCAGCAGGACGCGGTTGGCGGCCGCTTGCATCTCGGTGTTCAGCGTGGTGTAGACGCGCAGGCCCCTGCGCCAGATCTCATCGGTCGAGTAGCGGTCGGCCAGGGATTGTCGGACCCATTCCACGAAGTAGGGGGCGATCACCGCATCGTGCGCCTTCGGCTTCAGGACCATCGGCCGGGCTTTCGCCTCGGCAGCCATCCGCGCCGGGAGCATTCTTTCCGCAGCCATGCGATCCAGGATATAGTTGCGGCGTGCCGTCGCAGCTTCGGGATGCAGCCTGGGAGAGTAGAGCCCCGGATTTCGCGGCAATCCTGCAATCGTCGCGCATTCCTCCAGCGTCAGGTCCTTCAGCTGCTTGCCGAAATAGGTATCTGCCGCCGCGGCCACCCCGTACGCGCCGTGACCCATGTAGTGCTGGTTGCAGTAGAGCGTCAGGATCTGCTGCTTGGTATAGCGTTTCTCGATCTTGCGTGCTATGAGCAGCTCCTTGATCTTTCGGTCGTAGGTCTTCTCGTAGGTCCCGAGCAGCATCCGGGAGAGCTGCATGGTGATCGTGCTGAACCCTTCGGCCTTCCTCATGGAGACAAGGTTCTTGTATGCGGCGCGAAGGACCGAGAAGTAGTTCACCCCCGAGTGATGATAGAACTGGTCGTCCTCCGCGGCGATTATGGCGAGTTGCATGTAGCGGGGGATCTCGTCGAAATTGACGATGATGCGCCTTTCGACGGCGAACTCGCCGATCACGCTGCCATCATCGGCGAAGACCTCGGTGATGACATCCGGCCGGTAGTCCTCCAGGCTCTGAATTCTCGGCAGATTGTACTCGTAGCCCAGCAGCGTGCCGAAAAGCGCGGCTGCAGTTACGGTCAGGAGGATGAGGAGTGCGTATATTGCCAGGAGCCAGCGCGGAGTCCTGGCTCGCCGTCGCG
>JAFNAH010000411.1 GCA_017860075.1 Acidobacteriota bacterium
GGTTGCCGGAGCCGAGACCGAGGTGCCACTTGCCCACCACGCCGGTTGTGTAGCCTGCCCTCTGCAGCAGGGACGGGAGCGTGGTGCGTCCCGGCTCAACGATCATCCGGGCGTCGCCCGGCAGAACGCCGGTGCCCTTCTTGCGCCAGGCATATTCACCGGTGAGCATCGAATAGCGCGAGGGCGTGCATGTTGCAGAGGAGGAATGGGCGTTGGTGAAGCGCAGCCCCTCCGACGCAAGGCGGTCGATGTTCGGCGTCTTGAATTTGGTTGCGCCGTAGCAGCTGACGTCCCCGTAGCCGAGATCGTCGGCATAGATGACCACGATGTTCGGATGCGTCGGCGCCGCCGGAGCGGAAGATTCAGCTGCAGATTGCCCGGCGACGACCAGACTGATTGCCAGGGTGCAAAGTCTCAAGGTCATATGTCGTCTCTTTTCCGGTCCGAGATACCGTTTACGAATGCGACGTCTCACACCGTCCCGCCTTCGCCGACCTTCCCGACGGCCTGGTAGCAAAGGACGGCACAGCCGATCAGGGGAGAACCCCTCCAAAGCGCCGATCATTTTGCGTTCTCGAGATGCGCTTTAGCTGTTGTACGGATTATAATCCTCCCCAGTGACTTTCCAGGCATCCGCAACTGAACGATTTCCGGGGAGGTAATTCAATGGACGTCAACGGGGTAATAAACAACATCACCGTAATCGTAACTCAGTTCGGCCTCAAGCTGCTTGGGGCGATAGCCATCTGGGTAATCGGCCGCTGGCTGATCGGCGTCGTTGTGCGCATGATGCAGCGGACTCTCGAGAAGCAGCATGTGGACGCAACGCTTCTTCGATATCTCGGGAACATCGTTTCAGTGGCGCTGAACATCGCCCTGGTGATCGGGATCCTCGGCTACTTCGGCCTCGAAACGACCACCTTCGCCGCCCTGCTGGCCGCCGCCGGGGTCGCGATCGGCATGGCGTGGAGCGGTCTGCTATCGAATTTCGCCGCCGGGGCATTCCTGATCGTTCTACGGCCGTTCAAAGCCGGTGATTTTGTCACGGCAGCCGGGGTAACGGGTACGGTCAAGGAAGTCGGGCTTTTCGTCACGACGATGATCACGCCCGACAACGTCCAGACCTACGTCGGCAACAGCAGGATCTTCGGCGATACGATTCAGAACTTCTCAGCCAATCCCTTCCGCCGGGTGGACCTTGTCGCCCAGATGGATCACAGCGCCGACCACAACTCGGCAATCGTGGCTCTCAAAGAACGTCTGGCGAAGATCCCGAACGTGGTTCCGGAGCCGGCGCCCGATGTCGAGATTCTCACTTTCACTCTCGCCGGACCCGTCCTGGCAGTGAGGCCTTACTGCCACACCGACCACTATTGGCAAGTCTATTTCGACTCGAACCGGCTAATCCGCGAGTTCTTCGGTGAAGCGGGATTCGCGGTACCCGAGCAGCACTTCGCGGTCAAAACGCGCGCTTAGGCTCTGGGGAGTTCCGTTGGTCCGGTCTGTTAGACCGGACCAAGAACCCACCGAGTCGTCAAAGGTCCGGTCTGACAGACCGGACCTACTTCAGACCATTCAACAGGCCGGCTTGCAGCCACGCCAATGCCTGCCGCGCATACAGAAACGACTCGTCGTTCTCGAGGGCCCGGCGGAAGTTAACGGCCGCCTCGATATCGTCGCCCCGGTACGCCGCATAAATACCGGCGATGTAATACGCGTGCGTACGGAGATTCACGGCGCTGTCGGTTTTGCGCTGGTCATTGACGGCTGTGAACTCGTCAAGAAAGCGGGCGGCCTTTTGCGGTTCGCCGGTCTTGACTAACGCGAGGGCACGGAACAAGCCCTCGCTCTCGATGTCGTCGTCACTCGTGGCGGCAGCAGCCTTCCACGCCTCCTCGGCGGCGCCGGCGTTTCCGCCGGCCTGCTGCAGCAGGGCCTCGAACACCAGGAGACGGGAGCTTCTCACCGTGGCAAAATCATCGACACCAAGGCTGGAGGGCGGCTGCGCGGCCGCATGCACGTGAGCCAGCGCGGCGGCCTGGTCGGATTTCTTGAAGGCATCCAGCGCCTGCATCAGCCGGACCGCGCGGTAAAGGTGGAGCAGAGAGTAGGACTGGTGCGTGGGCTCGAAGGTGTGAGTCGTCAGCAGTTCCAGGGCCCGTCCATCGTTGCCCAGTTGCGCCTCAACCGAAGCCAGCCTCTCGATGATGACGTCGTTGCCCGGGTTCTTGTCGAGCGCGCGCCGAAAAGCCTCGCGGGCCGCCCCCGCGTTGCCCAGGCGGGCGTTTATGCCGGCCACGAGGAAAGTGGTTGCGACGTGATCGGGACGGGCTTCTGACGCACGGGTCAGCAGGCTCAGCCCTTCCTCTCGCTCCCCCCTGATCAGCAGCGCCATTCCGAGGTCACGCAAGGCAAAGAAATTCCCGGGATCAGAGGCGACAGCCTGGCGCCACGTTCTGATCGCTTCCTCACGGCGGTCGCGGCTGTAAAGAAGATCGCCGAGCAGGACCGCGGCGTTCGCATCGCCTGGTTCCAGATTCAGGGCAGACTTCAGGGCCCTGGCGTCCTCCGACCGGAACGGGAAGATATCCAGGTTGAGAGTCTGTCCGCGAGCCTCTTTGACCGCGCGCACTGCACCGTCTTTGTTTCCGCGGCGGCTGTCGACATATGCCCGGTAGTAGAGCAACAGCGGGTAAGGATCCCCCCCCTTGGACCTGGCAATCTCGAGGCCCCGGTCAAGCACGCGACCTGCCTCTTCCCAGTCCGACAGGCGCATGTATTCCGTGGCCAACTCCAGGTATCCCTGGGGGTGCCGTGAGCATGCCGCATCCACGGCCTTCAGAGGTTCCTCGCGTGAAGAGGCTTCGGCCTGTCCTCGCGTCCCCGCCGAGCCTGTCCCGAAGTAGCGTTCAGCCTGCACGAACGCGTTTGTCGGATCGCGGTCAAGAATCACCTGGCACTCCTTCCACGCACCATCGAGGTCCCCCATCTTACGCATGACGTATGCATGCGCCTGCCTCACCGACAGATCCAGCGGCGTCGCGGAAGCAGCCCGGGCCAGCATGCTCGCGGCCTGCTCCCGGTCTT
>JAFNAH010000412.1 GCA_017860075.1 Acidobacteriota bacterium
GGCACTGCTCTGGGATCAGGACGATACCGCCGATCTCCTCGGCTGGTATGAAGTCATCTACGAAGACGGTTTTGTCACAACCATTCCCCTCCGATACGGTGTCAATATCCAGGAGTGGAATTGGGCTAGCCGCCGGTCGGAGTGGGACTATTGCTACGGCGCCGACGCAGTATCGCTCGGAGGGCAACGCGAAAATCCCATAACATTCTTTGCATTCGAATGGAAGAACCCGCGTCTCGGGAAGAGAATCACGGAAGTGCGCTTGAAGGGAACTACCGGTTTTCGCGGCGCAGCCCAAGGCTTCAGCGGCGACTACGGGCCGGTGATTCCGAAGAATGCCGTCATCCTCAAAGCCATCAGCGTAGTTAAGAAGAGGGGCTGAGACGACACGAACAACCTGCTTCCCGCCTCCCGGCAGCACGGCGCCTCTCTCCGTGCCGTCGGTGAGGAGTCTACTCCTCGGCCGCCTCTCTCCCCCGGACTTGCGATTCCCTTATCATCGCAGGTAAGTCTGTGTGTAGCGAACCTATCGGACAGCCCGAACCTCGGCGGCTGTCACAGCGGGATTCTTTGTTCTGGCGTTTCGTGTTGTCCGGAGGATCGACACGTCCCTGAAGCCCGCTGACCGGAACTCTTCCAGGAAGGCATCTCCTTCCCTGGCGCCGGCGATTCAGGCAAACCAATCGACCTCACTGGATCGTACCTCGGGCGGAAGAGGCTGACGCACGATGATCTCCGCGACATACACGGCGCCGCCCGGTCTAACGACTCGCGCGAGTTCGGGGAAAATCGCCGCCCTCGCAGGATTGAGATTGAAGATGCCGTTGACCAATGCCGCGTCAATTGACTCATCTTCCAGTGGCAGGTTCTCTGCGTCCCCTCTGAAGAAGAGGACGTTTCCGCGGCCGAGCTGTGAGCCAGCCTGGCAGGCGCGAAGCAACATGGATTCGCTGAAGTCCAACCCGAGCACACTCCCGTCCGGTCCGATGCGATCCACCGCTATCAGGGAATCCAAGCCTGCACCACAGCCAAGATCCAAAACCGTTGTACCTGGCAGGAGGTCAGCAAAGAGAGCGACGTTCGAAACGCCCGCGAAGGCATCCACGCAAGCAGGAGGCATACGATCGAGCAGATCGCCGGGATACCCCACGCTCTCCGCGAAATGACGCCCTACCGGGAAGGGATGGCTCGCCCGGGGATTCTCTTGGAATATCCTCCGCCATCGTGCCGCGCGCGACGGATTCAACTGTACAGGACTGCATCTGCCGTCTTATGATAACGGCCCGTTCACAGGACAAGCTGCTTTGCACACGATGCCCCTGGAACCTTTGCAGGAACCGCCTGCTTGCGTTGAAATCAACAGCTAGTGAGGGAAGAACATGAATACCAGGAAGATGCTCTTATCCTGCTTTCTCTGCAGCCTGATCTGCCTGCCGTTGTTGCCTGGCGAAGCCCCGAGGCAGGACCTCGACTCTCTGATGGAGACTGTCACCAGCAAAATCTCAGGCAACCGGGCCCGCGACTACACGATGCGGCTTTGGCAACACGATAAGTGGAACACGCTGCCCGCGTGGAAGAGAACGGCCCGCGAGGCGCAGGCGATCATGAGAGAGAGGGGCTTCGACGAGGCGGAGATCGTTGAAACGCCGGCCGACGGCAAGACGCAGTATGGTACGTGGACCAACCCGGTAGGTTGGGACGTCAGGCAGGCAACGCTCGAAATCACGGAACCGGCCGGGCTTCCCGATGAATACCGGCTGCTCTGCAACTACCTCGATAATCCTACGTCCCTGAACATGTTCAGCTCCCCGACTCCGCCCGGGGGCGTCGAGACCGAACTAGTGCTCGTCGATCATCCGGACCCTGCCGCCCTCGAGCGAGCCAGCGCACGGGGCAAGATCATACTCACGTCCTCGGACCCGGGAAGCCTGAAGCGCTATCTTCACAGGTACGGCATACCCGGGGTCCTGAGCGATACGATCGAGGGCAACAACAGGGACCTCATCAACGCCAACAACTGGAACAACACCTGGAGTGACGTACCCGGCGGCTGGCTCATGAACGCCTCCGACAGCAAAGACACCTTCTCTTTCTCTGTTTCGCAGAAGAAGGGAAACTATCTCAGGAATTTGATCAGGCAGGGAAAGACGGTCAAGGTCAGGGCGGTTATCGACAGCCGCTTTTACACCGACGATACGCTGCCCTACGTAACGGGCCGCGTTCGAGGGTCGGGCAGCGAGGGCGAGGAAGTGCTGATCGTGGGACACATGTACGAGTGGGGAGCGAACGACAACTGCACCGGCGCGTCCGCCATTCTGGATGCGGTGGGCACTCTTCAGGAACTCGTCAGTTCAGGCGCACTGCCCAGACCGAGGCGCTCCATCCGGGTGTGGCTGGGTTTTGAATTGTACGGCTCCATGGCCTTCACGATGCATAACCTGGAGCGTCTCAGAACCAGGACCGTAGCCAGTGTCTGCTGCGACTCCCCGGCGGCAGACTACGATCTGTCGACGACTGCCTTTACCATAGGGATGAATTTCAACGCATGTCCGTCGTTCACAGACGCCGTCTGGCCGGAGGTCGCCGGCAGGTACTACAGCCGGTACAGTCCCCACAAGCCATGGATGACGAGGCCGTTCATGTCCGGTCTGGACAACTTCTTCGGCGAGCCGTCCATCGGCGTTCCTCTGAATTCCGTCACGATGAACAATGGAGGCCATCTCCATCATAATTCGACCGACACCATCGACAAGGTCGATCCACGCACGTTGCACGACCTGAGCACTCTCAATGCGGTCTACCTGTACTACATGGCCAATGCGGGCCACGAAGACGTCCCGTTTCTCGCCGGCCTGGCGTTCACCAGGGCGGCGAACGTCATCGCTGATAAGAAGCGTGGATTCAGCGCTCGTCTTGGCGCTGCACGCGACGGATCCGAAATCGGCAAGATACTGGCGGAAGGAACAAGAGCAATCGCATACTACACGGGCCTCGAGCAGAAGATGCTGTCCAGCATCCAGAGGATTGTGGGTGCCGACAAACGCCCCGAGACCCGGACCTTGCTCGCGAGGTATATCGACGACGTCGGCGAATTCGGGAAACGCGTTTCACTTCAGTTCCAGGATGAAGCCGGCAGCACCGCAAAGTCGAAGTCGATCGAAATAGTCCGATATGCCCCGCCGGATGACGCCTGGTCGAAAGAGGCGGCGCTCATCGTTCCCAGGAGGACAAAGGTCGGAACTCTTACCCTGGATGGCATACCGGTTGAGGAGTGGAAAGAGGTCCGGTCCGCCCCGAGTTGGTGGGAGGCGGACCACTGGGCGGCGACCTCCTACTTCTGGTGTGACGGCACCCGAAACCTGAAAGAGATCCGGGAGCTGGTCGAACTCGAGGCGGGCGTACCAATACAGGACTTTGATCTCATCGCGTATTACAGATTCCTGGAGAAGTTCAAGATGGTCGAGTTCGTCAGCGGGAAATAGACCAGGCTGAGAGGCACGCACGGCCGCAGCCCGGCCGGTTCCCGCCCGCGCTATTTCATGTGCCTGTCCGGGAAGTCGATGATCGTCTTCCAGGTTGGAGTGTACGGAGCCGGGTTACTCACGCCGCAGCCGGCGGCAGAGGTCGAACGTGTCGTCGCGGCTTCGCGAAGGCTGTCGTCGGTGAGGAATCCGTTCCAGTTTCCGTGCCGGGCTTTCGGGAGGCTGATGAATACAGCGTCTCTGCAGCCTTTGTTCAGGGCCATGTAGAGCTGTTCACCCTGGCTGTGCGGCACCAGGGGATCCGAATTGCCATGCAGGATGATGATGGGCGGGTCCGCCGCGCTGATGTAACGCAAGGGACTTGCCCTCTGCACCTCGTCCGGGCAGGTCTGGATAGCGCAGCCGACAAGCAGGGAGTCCGGCGAACCCGCGGCATCGTGGCACATATCCCCGGAGCATTTCCGGAGCGCCCAGGCAGCATTTGACTGTGACTTCGCT
>JAFNAH010000413.1 GCA_017860075.1 Acidobacteriota bacterium
AGCCAGCTTCACGGGTGCGAGGCGGGGATGCAGCTTCAGTACGGTGCGCGGCTGAGGAACGCCGTTTTCGTCCGGGGCCTGGTCCTCGGTGTAGGCCTCGCAAAGGAAAGCGAGCGTCGCGCGGTCGACGCCGCCCGATGGCTCGATCACGAAAGGAACGAATCGCTCCTTGGTCTCGTCGTCGAAATAGGTCATGTCCTTGCCGCTGAACTTCTGATGCTGCGTGAGGTCGAAGTCCGTCCGGTTTGCGACGCCTTCCAGTTCGCTCGTGCCGAAGGGGAACTCGTATTCGACGTCGGCACACGCGCGGGCGTAATGTGCGAGTTCCTCCTTCTCATGATCGCGCAGCCGGAGCTTGGCGGAGGTGAGGCCGAGATCGGTGTACCACTTGTAGCGCTCCGCGCGCCAGTATTCGTACCAGCGGTCGGCTTCCGACGGGTGGCAGAAAAACTCCAGTTCCATCTGCTCGAATTCGCGGCTGCGGAATGTGTAGTTGCGAGGGTTGATCTCGTTCCGGAAGCTCTTGCCGATCTGCGCGATGCCGAAAGGCGGCTTGATCCGGCTGGTGTCCAGGACGTTCCTGTAATTGGCGAAGATACCCTGGGCCGTCTCAGGCCTGAGGTAGGCCACGCTGCTGGAATCCTCCATGGCACCGACAAAGGTCTTGAACATCATGTTGAACTTCCGGGCGTCGGTCAGCGCGCCTCCGCAGGCGGGACAAAGACTCGCAGCGCCTTCGGGCACCTGATCGCCGCGGAAGATCGTCCAGGCCACTTTGTCCGCATGCTCCTCCAGGCGGCGGCGCGTCTTGCTGTTCGCTTTGCCGGTGGCCTCAGCCTTTGCCATCGGCTCGTCGTCGCCCTCGACGCCGGCCAGCATCAGAACGTTCTCCGTCTGGCCGGGAAGAACCGCCCGGACGGTGAAAACCTTGTCGGCGCGGAACCGTGCCTTGCAGCTCTTGCAGTCGACCAGGGGGTCGTTGAAGTTGACCACGTGGCCTGAAGCCTCCCACACCCTGGGATTCATGATGATCGAGCAGTCGAGCCCGACCACGTCGCTTCGCTTGAGGACAACGTCCTGCCACCAGGCTTCCTTGATGTTGCGCTTGAGCTCGACCCCGAGCGGACCGTAGTCCCAGAAGCCGTTGATTCCGCCGTAGATTTCCGACGACGGGAAGATGAAACCACGCCGCTTGCAGAGGGAAACCAGCCTGTCCATCAGTTCGTTCGATTTGAGTGTCATGTCCTCTCCAAAAGGGTGTTTTTATCTCGCCGCCGGCGGAGGGGCAAGAGAATTCCTGGCGCGGCGGGTTCGTTTGATTCCTCGAACCCATTCCATATAGAATCAGGAGTGTCGCTGGCGGAAATCCGGAGTATCTCAGGTGCGGTCGCTTTGGAGCACGACAGGCTCCGCTTTTTAATCCCTCCGGTCTGTTCCTGCCGACATTCCTTTCAACCATCTATCTGGTAAGAGCTCTCTATGGACATCGAAGGCAAGACGGTGCTGGTTCTTGGCGGCTGGGGTCTCGTAGGTTCCGCAATCTGTCGTAAGTTCATGGAGGAGAATCCACGACGCATGGTCGTCGCTTCGCTCCGGAGAGAGGAGGCTCTGGAAGCGGTCGAGTCGTTGCGCAAAGAGTACCCGAAGGCGGGCAAGGATTTCTTTGTGCCCTGGTGGGGTAATATCTTCGCGCGCGAGGCGTTGAAAGAGCTGTCGCGCGAAGAGATCCTGGGGAACGAGAAGCGCAGGTCGATGTTTATCGCGGACATGCTCGACGAATTGAGCGAGCCCCTGCTGAAGCGCTCCAGCCTCTACCTGCTGATCCAGAGATACAAGCCGGACATCGTCGTCGACTCGATAAACTCGGCCACCGCCATCGCCTATCAGGACCTGTTTCAGGTGGCGCGCTCCGTGCTCAGGGAGTTGAGCGCGGTGCGGAAGCCGGGCGGCTCGCTTGCGGCAGCGGATCTGCAGGACCTCGTGGTGGCCACCGAGCGGCTTCTCTGCACACTCTACGTTCCCCAGCTTATCCGTCACGTCCAACTCATGTACCGATCGATGAGAGACGCCGGGACGAAGATATACCTGAAGATCGGGACCAGCGGCACGGGCGGGATGGGCTTGAATATCCCTTACACCCACAGCGAGGAGAAACCGTCGAGCATGCTCCTCTCCAAGTCCTCCGTGGCGGGTGCGCACACCTTGATGCTCTTCCTGATGGGACGCACGCCGGATGCCCCTATTACCAAGGAGATCAAGCCGGCGGCGGCGATAGCCTGGAAGCGCATCACGTTCGGCAAGGTGATGAAGCGGGGGGCGCCGGTCCGGCTGGTCGATTGTCCGCCTTCGCGGGCCGTGAAGCTGGATTCCAGGCTGAGACTGCAGATGGATGGGGTCGCTGCTCCAACCGGCCGGGTGCTGAAATCTGTGTTTATCGACACCGGCGAAAACGGCATCTTCTCCCGCGGGGAGTTCGAAGCGATCTCCTCTCCCGGCCAGATGGAGTTTGTGACGCCCGAGGAGATCGCCGAGAACGCGGTGTTTGAAATCAGAGCCGGCAACACGGGGCACGACATCATCAACGCCCTGGACAACGCGACGCTCGCGCCGACATACAGGGCCGGTTTCATGTTCAACAGCGCCCTCACCCAGATGAAGAAGCTGGAGCGGGCCCACAAGGTCGACAGCGTAGCCTTTGAAATGCTCGGCCCGCCGCGACTCTCGAAACTCCTTTACGAATCGTACCTGCTGAAACGCTCCTATCCGAACATGCGCGCGGTAGCGGAGTCCAAGCCCGAGGAAATGAGCCGGAGGCTCACCCGCCTGGTCGAGAAAGATGTTCAGTTGCGCTCGGACATAATCTCCATCGGCATCCCTGTGCTTCTACCGGACGGCAAGTCCCTGCTTCGCGCCGCCCAGATAAAGATTCCGCCCTTCCGCGGCGAAAACGAGCTCCCCGTCACAGCGGTGAATATCAACAAGTGGACTCATGATGGCTGGGTCGATCTCAGGGTACAGAACATGAGACAGTGGAAGAGGCGTATGCGCGACATCATTCAGATGGTGGAACAGATGCCGGAGGA
>JAFNAH010000414.1 GCA_017860075.1 Acidobacteriota bacterium
TACCTGGAGAACGTCGCGGGCGTCAACCTCGAGAAGGTCATCGATTACGGGATGTTTTCCATCCTGGTGCGGCCCCTGCTCGTCTCTTTGAATTGGCTGCACAAGTACGTTCACAATTACGGGCTGGCCATCATCCTGCTCACACTCCTCCTGACGCTTCTGCTCTTCCCATTCCGTCTCAAGCAGATGGTGTCGATGAAGAAGATGCAGGCGGTCCAGCCGAAAGTCAAAGCCATCCAGGAGAAGTACAAGAAGTACAAGGCCACCGATCCCAAAAAGGCGGAGATGAACCAGGAGGTCATGGCTCTCTACCGGGAGCACAACGTCAACCCGCTGGGGGGATGCCTGCCGCTGCTGCTCCAGATGCCGATACTGTTCGCCTTCTATGCTCTCCTCGCCTATTCGATCGAGCTGCGCCAGGCCCCGCTTTACGGCTGGATCCACGATCTTTCCATCAAGGACCCCTACTATGTGCTCCCCATAGTGATGGGCATCACGATGCTCATCTCCCAGAAGATGACGCCGATGACACCGGGAACGGATCCGACCCAGGCGAAAATGATGATGATCATGCCGGCCGTCTTCACGGTGATGTTTCTCAATGTCTCCAGCGGATTGAACCTCTATTTTCTCTGCAGTAATGTATTTCAGATCGCCTTTCAGAAGATAGCGGAGAGGTGGATAAGTGACAAACCAGCTGAGGGAAGATCCAAGCCCTGAAATGCGGGATTCCCGCGACGCCACGGAGGCAGTGGTTGATTTCTGCCGCAAGGTCCTGGAGCTGCTCGGACTGGACGTAGCTGTCAGTGCGGCCATGCGGGAGGAGACGATCACGGTGAATGTCTCCGGTCCCGACCGCCCGGTCCTGCTGGCGACGACGGCAGCGCTCCTCAATAGCCTTGAGTATCTGGCCAACAAAGTCTTCCGCACCGGCACAGGGGAGGAGATCGGTTCCATAGTGCTGGATTCGGACGAGTACAGGCGCCACCGGGAGGCCGAGCTTGTGCTGCTGGCGCAGATGGCTTCACAGAAGGTTCTGGCTCAAAGGCGACCACTCAGCCTGCAACCGATGACCCCAAAGGAACGGAGGATCATCCACCTGGCGCTCGCCGAGACCGAAGGGATCCGAACCGAAAGCGCGGGAGAGGGCGAGAATCGCAGCATCACGATCTTCCCCTCCTGACGCCTCTCCTCTTGCTTTGACGATTTGCCGTGAGTCTGTAATCGCACAGCATTGCTCTGCCGAAATCCAGTGAAGGGACTAGACGACACCATCTGCGCTCTTTCTACTGCGCCGGGCCGGGCCGGAATCGCGGTCGTTCGCGTCAGCGGCTCGGGTTGTTTTCCGATTATTCGACGGCTCTTCATCCCGGACCAGCGCGGCGCAGAGCTGTCCCCCAGGCGTGCGATTCTTGGACGCGTCGTCGAAGCCGACAGCGGGAAGGAACTTGATCGCGGCCTGGCGACTTGTTTTCCGGCACCGCACTCCTACACGGGCGAGGACGTTGCCGAGCTCTCGCTTCACGGGAGCCCCGTGATTGTCCGCGCCGTATTGCAGGCGCTCTGCGGACGCGGCGCCCGCATTGCCGAACCGGGCGAGTTTACGATGCGGGCGTTTCTCAGGGGCCGGATGGACCTGGTACAGGCCGAGGCGGTCAGGGACATCATCGAAGCAACCACGCTATACCAGGCGCAGGTTGCGTCGCGCCAGCAATCGGGGCAATTGTCGAGACTCCTGGCGCCGGCGAAGAAACTCCTGATCGACACGATCGTGCAGCTTGAATCTGCAGTTGAATTCGCCGATGAAGATCTGGCACTGGAATCACGGGACGTCCTTGCCGGAAACCTGGCGGACGTGAAGAAGCGACTGGAGCATCTCATTGCCTCCTTCCGCAAGGGGCGAGTCGTCCGGGAGGGATTTGCGCTCGCCATCGCCGGTCGCCCGAACGTAGGTAAGAGCAGTCTTTTCAATGCGTTATTGTCACAAGAGCGCTCAATTGTAACAGAATTCGCCGGAACCACACGGGACCTGGTTTCGGAATACACGCAAATCAGCGGCATCCCGGTGCGCCTGCTGGATACTGCCGGGCTGAGAGCCTCCACAGACGAGATAGAGCAGCTGGGTGTCGAGCGAAGTTACGGCGCGATGGCTGACGCGGATGAGATCCTGCTTGTAGTCGATGCAAGTCAACCGATTTCGGCAGAGGACTGGAATCTGCGGACACAGCTGACGGATTTCTCGTGCATCGTGGTCTACAACAAGTCGGATCTCCCGGTCTCATGGCCCGTCGAGGAAAAGTGCGCCTATGCCGGCACTCACCCGCATGTCGACGTGTCAGCCGCGACGGGAGAACACCTCGATGTGCTGCAAGCGGCCATCATGGAGAGGCTGTTCGGGCACGCAGGGCCCGAAGGAGACGACATGCTCGTAACCAACCTCAGGCACTGTCAGTGCCTTGAGGGGGCGCTTGAGCATCTCACTCGAGGTGCGGTGGCGTTGCGGAGCGGTCTGTCTGAGGAGTACGTGCTCGTTGATCTGCACGCGGGTCTGTCGAAGTTCGGCGAGCTCACAGGTGAGACGGGGGCCGAGGATCTGCTTGGCGAGATCTTCTCGCGCTTCTGCGTGGGCAAGTAACTGAATTCTGAATCCGTTATTGAGAGATGTTGACATCAACGCAAACCCGGGACTTTGACGTGATCGTAGTTGGAGGTGGGCATGCCGGCTGTGAGGCGGCAGCGGCGGCTGCAAGGATTGGGGCGAGGACTGCGCTTGTGTCGCTCGACCTGAACCTGCTGGGCCAGATGTCATGCAATCCGGCGATTGGCGGCATAGCCAAGGGACATCTCGTGAGGGAAGTCGACGCTCTCGGCGGAGTGATGGGAGAGGCGGCTGACAGGACCGGCATCCAGTTCCGCCTTTTGAACCGGAGTCGCGGACCGGCAGTTCAATCTCCCCGCTGTCAATCCGATAAGACTAAATATTGCAATGAGATACGGAGAGTGTTGGAGTCAGTCCCGAACCTATCTCTGCTGCAGTCGGAGGTTGCGTCTCTGATTCTGGTCGGAGGCGCAGTCGGAGGTG
>JAFNAH010000415.1 GCA_017860075.1 Acidobacteriota bacterium
GCCTCCCGATCGCAAAAGCCGGGAGTTGATCCTAAAGACTGGCTAATGCGAGGCCCCTCGCTGCCGGGCCTGTCTGAAAACGCTATGGAGCGGGCCTGCGGCCCTTGGATCGTCTGCGTCTACGCGCAAACCTGGCGCGTTGCGCCAGGCTGGTATGAGGCGGGCCTCCGGCCCTTGGAACGGCCTCCCGATCGGCATGCAGAGCGCTGAAGGCGCATCCTCATGCCAACTGGTCGTCAGGGCATGCCTCTGTCCTGAGACCCGTTTTCGGATCGGGATCCAAAGCGCTGAAGGCGCGTCCTCATGCCAGCCCGGGGCGTAAGCCCCGGGATCGCACCCATAACCAGTGCACCAAGGGCTGTAGGCCCGCATCATAGCAAGCTTCGCGATATCGCGACCCTCGCGGACCAGGTGCGCGCTGCGGCACGGCGCGCTCCGTTCTTACTGCCCTTTTTGCGGCCGTGAAAACGGAAGGATATCCGGGATCACACGAACATCCGTCGTGAACTTGAAGGGAGAATTCCCCCGCGAAAGATAGGTCATTTCCAGAAAATAGGCCGTCCAGCCCTTGGGCGGTGTTTGCACCTTCCCGGCGTACGTTCCTTCCGCAACGGGCGCGACTTGGGAACTTGTCCAGGCCGGACCGAGCGTGTCGAGACGGAAATCCCGCGCGGAGGGATTCGTAGCCTGCCACAGCCTGACCTCAGCCGGCCTGTCCGCGCTCTCGACCACGATCGACCCGTCCGTTTCGAATTTCCAGTCGAACCTTGGCCGCGGCTCCCCCGAAATGACCGACCCGTAAAACGCGATCATGCTCGGGTAGGCATCGGAGTTCTCGAGGTCGTGCCTTGTATTGGGAACATAACGGAGGTACTTCTCACCTTTGAGGCCCGGGAAATAGAACTGCGAGGAATCGGGAAGGAAGTACTGGTCGCCGGTGGAATTCACGATGAACTTCGGCATCGTCAGCCGGTCGCGGTACGAATAGGGATCTTCGATCTCCATCAGGGAGCGGAACTGCGGCGTCCCGGACCAGTCCATGATTCCCATGTCGGTGTAGTCCTTCAAGGCCGGCGCCCAGAATCCATAGGAGCAGAAGTGGTGCTCCAACGATTCCTCGACGTTCAGAACGTCGATGGATGCCGGTACGACCGCGACGACCCGTTCATCAACCGCCGCAGCGGTCCAGGCAGCCCATCCTCTCTTGGAACCCCCTATCAGGACGAAATTTCCGACCGACGCCTTCCCTGGCTCGAGACCGGCGCAGAATGTCGTCACGACATCCATCGCGCGGACCACCGCCTTGGTCATCGGGAGGCGGAGCGGCCAGGTCTCGTCGCCGGTTCTCATGAACTTGTCCCACGTGTAGGCAATGATGGCGTCTTCCTTGCGCGGCACCGAATCGTCGGTGAACGTCAGGGGCTGATTCGGGATCATGCGCAACTCGGCGACGACGGTTCCGGTTCCGGCAGCCAGTCCGACGAATACCGGGTCGGCGGTCACGGGTGCCGGCCTTCCGTTCGATCCTCCGGAAATAAAGATCATTCCGGTGGTGCCCCGCAGCTGGTCGGGCTTGACGATTACGAGCCAATGCTGCCAGACCGGGCGGTCGACGTCGGCCGCCGTGCGCCACTGCTGGGAGATCATCTCCAGGATGTATACGGTGAATCCCTTGCCCGGGACACTGCTGACAAGCCTGTACTGGAAATTCGAATCAGGTGAGTAGACGTATTTTTCGAGCATATTGCTGTGTCAGGTGATGTGTAGCGTTGCGATTGAGTGCGAAGGATCCTCGCGGTCGGGATCGGAATCGGCGTCGCGATCGGTTTCCAGACTCGGAATTATGACCAGCCGAGGGAATTTGGCTTTCCGGCTTCCTCCCATCGATACCGATGGCGAGAGCGCCCCCGATTCCGATGCCGATCCCGGTTGGACAACAGGATCGACCTGCATCGATCATAGACCGCCGTCGGGAAGCGTAACCTTACCCCGTTCGATATACTAAATCAAATCGCTCGATACGCCTGGGATATGATATGAAGATACACCCCTGGTGCTTTGCCGGCGAAGGTCGGCCTTGCCGGCTGATCGCTAACGATAGGAGGAACTGGCTGTGGCAAATCAGCTGAATCGGTACAGTGCGCGCATCACTCAACGCAGGTCGCAACCCGGCTCTCAGGCAATGCTCTACGGGACGGGGCTGACGGAAGAGGACATGGGCAAGGCGCAGGTCGGCATTGCGAGCATGTGGTATGAGGGCAATACCTGCAACATGCATCTGCTGGACCTCGCGCAGAAGGTGAAGGAGGGTGTGCGCGCGGCCGGGCTGGTGCCGATGCGTTTCAACACGATCGGTGTCAGTGACGGCATATCCATGGGCACCGAAGGCATGAGCTACTCGCTCCAGTCGCGCGACCTGATAGCCGACTCGATCGAGACGGTCATGGCGGCGCACTGGTACGACGCCAACATCTCGCTTCCGGGATGCGACAAGAACATGCCGGGCAGCCTGATGGCCATGGGCCGCCTCAACCGGCCGTCACTGGTGATCTACGGCGGGACGATCCGGCCGGGCTACCACGAGGGGCGCAAGCTGGACATCGTCTCCAGCTTCCAGGCGTACGGCGAATACATCGCCGGCAAGCTCGACGAGAATGGCCTCAAGCAGGTTCTCCAGCATGCATGCCCGGGCGCCGGCGCATGCGGCGGCATGTACACCGCAAACACGATGGCCAGCGCGATCGAGGCCCTCGGGATGTCTCTCCCCTACAGTTCCTCCACGCCTGCGACCGATCCGCGGAAACTGGAGGAGTGCTTCCAGGCCGGTGCTGCAATCCTCAACCTGCTCGAAAGGGACCTCAAGCCTCGGGACATCATGACCAGGGCGGCGTTCGAGAATGCCATGGTTCTCGTGATGGCATTGGGCGGTTCGACAAACGCCGTGCTGCACCTGATCGCCGTCGCCCGGTCGGTGGGCGTCCGGTTGACCATCGACGATTTCCAGGCGGTGAGCGATCGGGTACCCTACATCGCCGACCTGAAGCCGAGCGGGCAGTACGTGATGGAGGACTTGCACTTCGC
>JAFNAH010000416.1 GCA_017860075.1 Acidobacteriota bacterium
CGGCCTTCGGCAGATGGAGGTCACGAACAAGCAGAACGGCCGTCGGGTCAACGTCATGCTGTATGGCATCGGCGCCGTGGAGATCCCGCTCGAGGCCGCTTACGAAGCGGCCGGTCTGAAGATGTCCAAATGACCCCGGCGAGCCAACCGTCACCGGATCGGCGCGAGCCGGGATTGCCGTTCGTCCGTATGAAGCCCGGAGGTAGAAGAACCATGGCGCGTACGATCACTCTGTTGTTCGCGTGTGCCGTGTCCTGCGCCACAACGGCGTTCGCTCAGCCGGCGGGTGCGTTCGACGCGTCGAAGCTGGTCAAGCTCGGAGACGAGGTGAAGTACGGCTCTTACGTCGTCCGCAAGATCGGAGAGGGGGCCTACCAGATCAATGACCCGGGGGACCAGTCGACAAGAGGCGGCGGGTGGGGTGTCGACATGTACCTGGTGCGCGGCACCGGAAAGGCGCTGCTGATCGACCTCGGCAACAACTACATTGCCGGTTACGAGAAGGACGCGGTGAAGCCGAGGCCGAATGCTGCCGAGGAACTGCGCGCGGTCGTCAACCGCTTGATCGGCAGACTGCCGCTCGAGATTGCCGTCACCCACATGCATCCGGACCATGATGGGATGGCCGGCGCCTTCGCCGGCGGCACGGTGCCAATGTGGGCGGGGGAAGGGGAAGATCTGAACGCCCTGAAGACCCAACACAACCTCGACCCGTCGATCTTTCGGACCTTCAAGCCGGGCTCGAGGTCGTTCGACCTGGGTGGCGGACACGTCGTCGAAACCCTCCCGGTGCGAGGCCACAGCAACGGCGGCACCGTGTACCTCCTGAAGCGGGACTCTCTCGTCTTCTCGGGCGACGCACTCGGGTCCGGCTTTGGTCAGGCCTTCGGGACGGTCGAGCGGCTCAGGCAGGTCGCGGAAGATTCCCAGAAGCTGGTGGATTACATCAAGGCCAACTACGCTCCCTACGAGAGGTATGTGCTGCGGGTCTATACCGGCCATTCGTGGCAGAACGCATACGGTGGTTTCCTCCATCCGAACAAAGCGTCGATCGACGTCGGCTATCTGGACTGGCGCTTCATCCAGGACGTTTCGGCGTGCGCGAACGGAATACTCCAGGCGAAATGGCTCGTCGAGGGAAGCGGGATCAAGTACATGGGGAACATGCTCTATACCGACGCGTGGGGTTCCGCGGCGGGAAGAGCCATCATGGTATCCGGCATCGGCACGATCATCCTGCCGCTCGACCTGGCCTACCAGGCAGCCGGCCTGCCGGTGCCGCCGGAACTGCAGCGAAAATGAGGCTGACTGCCATGACGATCACGCGAGCCATGGTCGGCGTGGTCGTGTGAAGAGGCGAAGCTTCGCCGGCAGTCACCTCGGGACCTTCATGTGCTGCCGGGCCCACTCGAGGAAGATCCCGCCGTGCGTCGGGCGGAAGTTGGCGTTGGCCACCGCGCCGCCGTTCGGATTGCCTGTCCGCGCGAAATTCGTCCAGTACTGATGGACGACGTCCGATGCCTGTCGATCCCGGGGCTCTTGAGCCACTCCGTGTAGAATCCGGTCGTCGGGCATCGATCGGCGCGGCACGTCGCCATTCGCGTGTGGCCGCGCGAGTCTCTGCTCGGAAAGGTACAGCTCTCATGAAGCCGTTCAGGCCGTTCTTCGTGATCGCGGTGACCGTCGCGTTGGGCGTGTTGACCGCGCGTCCGACCGCGGGTCAAGGTCCGATGGGGCCCAACTCGGAACGCGGCCCCGAGCCGCTGGACGCCGCGCTCAAGCGCACCTTCGTTCCCCTTGCGGTGCCGGCGGCCTTGTACGAACCGGTCGCGCGAGGCGAGAAGGCGACGATCGCCATCTTCGTGATGCATGCGAGCCAGAGCTACATCACTCACTCCGCGTGTTCCGAGTTGTCGAAGCGGGGATACACAATGCTCTGCGCGGGCAGCTCCAGCCAGGACCTGCTCGATGGGAAGCTGTTGGAGGTGCGGTCGGCGGTGAGGCATCTGCGCCAGCTTCCTGGGATCCAGAAGGTGATCCTCTTCGGGCACAGCGGAGGCGCCACGCTGATGACGGCCTATCAACTGGTGGCTGAGAACGGTCCACGCGCGTGCCAGGGGCCCGAGAAGCTCGTGAAGTGCTCGGACAGCCTGGCCGGCCTCCCTCGAGCGGACGGGATGATTCTGGCCGACTCGAACTGGGGCAACGCCGTGATGGCTCTCTTCAGCCTCGACCCGGCGGTCGTCAGCAATGACAGCGGCACGCCCGTGAACCCGGACCTCGACTTGTGGAATCGGAAGAACGGGTTCAACCCCGCCGGCTCGATCTACAGCCCGGAGTTCATCCGCGCGTTTCAGAGTGCGGTCGCGAAGCGCGAGAACGCCCTGATCGAGCTGGCGTCCCAGCGGCTCGCCGCCATCGAAGCTGGCAAGGGCCGTTTCGTAGACGACGAGCCGTTCGTCGTGGCGGGTGGCGGCAGCATGGGTCCGAACAACAAGCTGTACACCCAGGATCCGCGGCTGATGTCGCACACGCGGAACGCGTGGCCCCTGCTCCACGCCGACGGCTCCGTGACGACCGAGGTCGTGCGCTCAGTGCGTCTGCCGCAGGGCGACCGATCGCTGACATCGAATCTGGCGATGGGAGCGCTGAACACGACTGTTCGAGGCTTCCTCACGAACAGCGCGGTTCGCGTCTCAGCGGACTTCGGCTTCGATGAGTCTACCGTGCGCGGCGTGGACTGGACCTCCACGTACAGCTGCCCGCCCGGCAACGTCAGGCAGATCGGCGTGCCGCTTCTCGTCATGGGCATGACGGCGGGTTGGGAGTATTTGGCCGCCGAGACCATTTACGAGAACGCGAAGAGTCCCGACAAGACGTTGGCGTTCGTCGAAGGCGCCACGCACGGGTTCTTCCCGTGCAAGCAGTGCGAGAAGACCCCGGGCCAGTTCGGCGACACGGTCAAGACCCTTTACGACTATGTGGACGGCTGGTTGAGCAATAGGACCCGTTTCTGACGAAGCGGGTCTCGTCGAGGTTCACGCCGCCTCCCGCACGAGCCCGTTGCGGAGACCGTCGAG
>JAFNAH010000042.1 GCA_017860075.1 Acidobacteriota bacterium
GAACCGCCCCGGGTCGTTCTCGACGAGAGTCAACTGCGCCCATCTCATCGGGCGGTCGAACCATCGATCTGGAGCCGCTCCGGCACCTTGATCCTCGCCTGGGTGCTCCCGTCCCCAGTCGACCATGCACGCGGCGCGCATCGCCGGGACTGAGGCAAGCAGATGACGGCGGGTGAATAGCGGGGTTGTTCTCATGGCGGTGCCTGCTCCTGCTGTGCGTAACACGTGGTCGAGATCCGCATACCCCCGCTGTCGGAATCGGAATCGGGGTCGCAGTCGGTATCGGTATGCGGAATCAGGATCAGCTGATGAGCCTCGGGAGTGCGGTCAGTTCTCGATCGATTTCGATATCGACCCCGATTCCGATGCCGACCCCGAAGGTAAATTCGAACCGCCCGATGCCCGAGCGAGCCAATTGAGGTGCTTGCAGGAGCGCCGCGAAGGAACCTCACGGCGCTCCCGCGCTGAGATCCTCCGGCGCGACGACGATAATTCCGCTTTCGCTCACATGATATCGTCGACGGTCCTCCTCCGGGTCAAAGCCGATGATCGTCTGTTCCGGCAGGTGAACGTCCCGGTCGATGATCGCGTTGGCTATCTCGCAGAAACTGTTCACGCGCACATCGGGGGAGAGGATGGAGCTCTGGACGCGGCCGCCGCTTACGATGCAGCCGGCGGAGACAATCGAGTCCACGGCGATCCCCATGCGCTTGCCTTCGTCGGCGAATACGAACTTGGCCGGCGGATACTGCCGCTGGTGGGTGCGAATCGGCCAGTCCTTGTCGTACAGGTTGAACAGGGGGGTCACGGCCACGAGATCCATGTTGGCCTCGTAGTAGGACTCAATCGTCCCGACGTCCCTCCAGTACTGTGCCTCCTTCTTGTTCTCGTCGATGAAATTGTGCGCGCACACGTTGTATTTCTCGACCATGGAGCCAAGAAGGTCCGTGCCGAAATCGTGCGACGAGGCGGGATTCCTGGAGTCTTCTTCGAGGATATGCTCCAGGAGCTTCTTGTTGAAGACATAGATGCCCATCGAGGCGAAAGCCTTGTCGGGCTTGTCATAATGGGGCGGGGGACTTGCAGGTTTCTCGACGAAGTTCCGGACGCGGCCGGAGCTGTCGATGCTCAGGATGCCGTAACGGCACCCATCCTCGATCGGCACCTCGATTGCCCCGATCGTTACGTCCGCACGGGTGTCGACATGCTGCTTCACCATGCGGTAGTAGTTCATCTTGTATATGTGGTCCCCCCCCAGAATCAGGACGAACTCGATGTTCTCGACGCCGCCGATCGTGTAGAGGTTCTGCCATACCGCGTCAGCGGTCCCGAGATACCAGGTATCCCCGACCCTCTTTTGCGGCGGGATGATCTCGATGAACTCATCGAGATCCTTGGCGACGAGGTTGTACCAGCCGTTTCGAATGTGGCGGTTGAGCGAGAGCGACTTGTACTGCGTCAGTATGAACACCTTCCTCAAGCCGGAGTTTATGCAGTTGCTGAGTGTCACATCGACGATGCGATAATGTCCGCCGAAGGGCACGGCAGGCTTGGCACGGTGGCGTGTCAGGGGGTAGAGGCGTTCCCCCACGCCTCCCGCGAGAAGGATGCCGAGAGTTCTGTTCACCAAAATACTCATCGGAACGCTCCATGCTTACGGATCGATAGGGTCTTCCTGTGGGGCAGGACAACCGCGTCAATCATAACCCAGAAGACCGCCACATGGGGAGCCTGCGGGGACGAAAAAAGTGCGATCCCCCGGACTTGCCTCGTTCTTCTGCATCCGTGTCGTTTTAGCGTAATCGGAAGTGTCCAGCGGCGTATCTATTACTTGTAGGCCTGGTGGCCGGATGCGGGGGAAGACTGATCTGCCGGATGGAAGACAAAATACATATATGAAAAGATCGAGTACGGTCGCAAGAAGTAATGGCATAACATTATTGTTTCTAACACTTACTTTGACGAGCGTCCCAGGCTTCCTTGCCTGCGGCAAGAAGGAAGTCCCGGCCGGGATTGCCGGCCGGCCTCAGGCGGTCGTGATTAAGACGGCCCCGTTGCAGAGGATCACTATACAGCGGCAGATCGACGTTTCGGGCACGTTGATCTCCCCGGATCAGGCAAAGGTGAGCAGCGAGGTAGCCGGGGTCGTCCGGGAGGTGCGTGTCGAGCTAGGCCACGAAGTGCGGCCGGGGGAGGTCCTGGTTCAGCTCGAGCCGCGCGAGCTCGAGATCGCTTTGCGGCGCGCCGCAAGCCAGCTCAAGCAGACGGAGGCACAGTTGGGAATCGACGGTGTCAGGATCAAGGAACCGCCGCCGGATGAGCAGATTGCCGTGGTTCGCACGGCCGTGGCGAATCGGGATGACGCAAGGGCACAGCTTGCGCGCACCCGGATGTTGATGAGCCAGAAGCTCATCGCTCAGGCTGACCTCGACACGGTCGAGACCCGGGTCAAGGTTACGGAGGCGGCATACCAGGCGGCTCTCGAGACGGTCCAGAGCCTGAAGGCGACGCTGCAGGATCGCCGGGCCGCGGTCGAACTCGCCCAGAAGAAGCTGCAGGATGCGGCGATCAAGGCACCGGTGGGCGGCGCTGTCAGCGAGCGTCTGGTGCAGGTGGGAGAATTCATTCCCGAACAAACGCCGGTCGTCACGATTGTTCAGATGAATCCCCTTAAACTTCGGACCGCAGTCCAGGAGCGCAACGCGGAGCTCATACGGCCCAATCAGCCGGTGCAGTTCCGGGTTGAATCCCTGCCCGGCAAGGTATTCGAAGGCAGGGTGGCGTTCATCAGCCCCGCCGTAGATCAGGCGACCCGGACGTTCCCGGTGGAGGTCCTCGTGGACAATGGGGCCCGGATGTTGAAGCCGGGCTTTTTCGCCAAGGGTGTAATCCTTACCCGGAAGGACGAGAACGTGCTGGCAGTACCGGAGGAGGCGGTCTCCACTCTTGCGGGAGTATCGGCGGTGTTCGTGATCGAGAAGGACAAAGCCCGGCAGCAGACCGTCACCATTGGCGCCCGGGACGGCAAGCTGCTCGAGGTTCTGTCGGGGCTGAAGGGCGACGAGGTGCTGGCAACCAGCAACCTGAGCCAGCTTGCGACGGGAGTTGCGGTTCAGGCGCAGCCTGTCAGCAGCGCCGGTGCGCCGGGAGGCGAGCTGGCCGGCGGAGCGGCTCCGGGCGAAGAGCAGGGGGGCAGGCCATGACCCTCTCCGATATCAGCATTAAACGCCCGGTCTTCGCCTTCATGATGTCTGCAGCGCTCCTCGTGCTGGGGCTGTTTTCCTATCGGGAGCTGGGCGTCGATCTGATGCCCAAGACGGACTTTCCGATGGTTTTTATCAACACGGTTCTCACCGGCGCCAGCGCCGAAGAGATCGAGACGCAAATCACCAAACCTATCGAGGAGGTTGTCAACACGATCAGCGGCGTCGACGAAATCAGGGCCAGCTCCGACACCGGTTTCTCGCGCTGCAGCATCACATTCGTGCTCGAGAAGCCCATCGACGTTGCGGTCCAGGATGTACGCGACAAGGTCGCGACCATCGTCGCAAGGTTCCCGCGGGACACGAAGCCCCCGGTGATCCAAAAGATAGACCCCGATGCGGCGCCGATTCTCACGATCGCAGTTTCCGGCGACCGCTCGCCCAAAGAGATCACTGAGATCGTGGACAAGAAGATCAAGCAGGTTCTCGAGACCGTCGAGGATGTCGGTGACGTGACGTTTATCGGAGACCGGCGCCGCGAGATCCAGCTCCTGCTCAACGCGGACCGCATGAACGCCTACGGGCTGACACCGGACCAGGTGCGGGTCGCTGTCGAGCGGCAGAACGTCGAGGTTCCGGGTGGAACCTTCATCGCGGGTCCATCCGAAATCGCGCTGCGCACGATGGGGCGTATCAGGAACGTCGACGACTTCAACCGGATCATCCTGACGTACCGGCAGGGTTCGGCGATCACCTTCAGCGATATCGGGCGGGTAATAGACACCATCGAAGAGCCGCGCAGCCTGGCCCGTCTCGACGGGCGTCCGGCCATATCGCTCCTGATCCGCAAGCAGTCCGGCACCAACACCGTCCTGGTGGTGGACAGGGTTATGGCGCGGCTCGAAACGATAAAACCGACGCTGCCGCCGGACATCCGGGTCCAGACCATACGCGACCAGTCGCGTTTCATCCGCAGATCAGTCCAGGATATCCAGCATCACCTGCTGCTCGGCGGGCTTCTGGCGAGCATCGTCGTATTCTTCTTTATCCGCAACGTGCGGAGCACGATCATCGCCGCAGTCGCCATCCCCGTATCGATCATCGGGACGTTCACGGTGATGAAGGCATTCGGGTTCACGTTGAACAACATGACGATGCTGGCATTGTCGCTCGCGACGGGCATCGTCATCGACGACGCGATCGTAGTGCTGGAAAACATATTCCGCTATATCGAAGAGAAGAAGGTGAAGCCCAGAGAGGCAGCCGGCAGGGCGACCAACGAGATCGGGCTCGCCGTCATGGCGACTACGCTCTCACTGGTGGTCATCTTCCTGCCTGTCGCTTTCATGTCCGGCCAGGTGGGCAGGTACTTCTACAGCTTCGGCATCGCGTCGGCCGCGGCGATTATGATCTCCATGTTCGTCTCCTTCACTCTCACCCCGGCGCTCTGCGCCGCCTGGTTGCGTCCCGCGGACGCCGGGAGCTCCAAACCGGAGAGCAAGTCGCGCGGGTTCTACGCCGCGATGGATCGCATGTACGGCCATATGCTGGAATGGAGCCTGCGACATCGCGCGTGGATGCTTTTCATCTGCGCCTGCGTCTCCATCTCGGCGATCCTGCTCTTCCCGCGGGTAGGCAAGGAGCTGGTCCCGGATGATGACCAGAGCGAGTTCAGCGTCAACATACATCTTCCCCAGGGCACCAGCTTCAACCGCACGGATGAGTATGTGAAGGACCTCGAGCAGGACCTGCGGGGGCTGCCTCATGTGCAGACACTTTTCACAAACGTCAATGTCAGCGGTGCCAACATCTATGTCGGGCTTACCACGCATGAGCAACGCGAGCTCTCGCAGCAGGACATCATCCGGCGTGCCCGCACGCTGGCAAGGAGATACCCGGCGGCCCGGATCAGCGTCAGCGGCGGGACAGATATATCCGGCGCTTCGACGGCCGGCCAGCGTGGCGGCGCGAGCAATCGCCTCTATGTCCTGATCCAGGGCCCGGAAATCGAGCAGCTTCAGCGCTACACCACGGAACTCATGGGCAAGGTGCGGACCATACCTGGCGTCGTTGACGTCGATACGAATTTCGAGCCCACCCAGCAGGAACTGCGGATAAACGCAGACCGCGTGAGGGCCGCGGACCTCGGCGTGTCGATTGATTCGCTCGCATCGAGCCTGCGGCTGCTGGTCGGCGGCGAGGAGGTTTCCAGATACAAGGAGGGCGACGACCAGTTCATAGTGCGGCTCAGGCTCGACGAACCCTACCGGAACAATCCCGCGTCGATGGGAGACCTCCTGATACCGTCGAGCAAACAGGGCACTGTCAAGGTCAGCGACGTCGCCCAGCTGACCCTGGAGAATGGCCCGGCGGGGATTGACCGATACAACCGCCAGAGGCAGATCACCCTCTTTGCCAATCTTGATCGGGTCCCGCTTGGCGACGTTATCGCCGCGACCCGTCCGAAGGTGGCCGAGCTCAATCTCAGGCCGGGCTACCAGGCGGTGTTCACCGGGGGCGCCAAAACGCTTGCCGAAGCCTCCAATGATTTCGTGCTGGCCATCATCCTGGCCATCGTGTTCATCTACATGGTGCTTGCCTCGCAGTTCAACAGCTTCATCCATCCGCTCACGATCATGACGGCGCTGCCGCTGAGCCTGCCGGCCGGGCTCCTTTCGCTCATGGCGTTCGGGATGACCCTGAACGTCTACAGTGCGATCGGGCTGATGATGCTGTTCGGCATCGTAAAGAAGAACTCGATCCTGCAGGTTGACTACACGAACACACTCCGGGCCCAGGGAATGGAGAGGCACGAGGCTCTGATCGCGGCAAATCATGTCCGTCTCAGGCCCATCCTCATGACGACCATCTCCATCATCGCGGGGATGATGCCGATCGCCCTGGGGCGAGGCGCAGGAGCCGGGTCGCGTTCTTCCATGGCGGTGACAATCATCGGCGGGCAAATACTCTGCCTGCTCCTGACGCTGTTGATCACCCCCGTGGTTTATTCGTACTTTGACGACTTGCGCGAGTGGAAGCCGTCGCGGCTTGTTGCGTGGTTCCGCAGGGCCGGCCGCGCCGAGACCCCGGCCGCGCCGCCTGCCGTCGAGGAAACTCCGAGCTGAAACAACGGGGATCCTTCAGGTAGAATCATTCTTCCAGGGGCCGCGGATTCGACCTGGGCGATGCAGCCCCGAATCCCGGCCTCCGTTCCCTCTCATCAATATGCACGAGCCATTCCACTTCCACTCACTTCAGCAGTTGCGCGACCGGATCGCGGATCTGAACCTCGAACTGAAGGCCAGCGACGATCTGAGTCCCCTGTTTGAGCCTGCCGCCGTTGAAGGTCTCCGCCTGGCGAACCGCCTGGTCGTGCTTCCGATGGAAGGGTGCGACGCCCGACCGGACGGTTCCCCTGCCGAGCTCACCTTCCGCCGTTATCGTCGATTCGCCGCGGGTGGCGCAGGATTGCTCTGGTTCGAGGCAACCGCGGTCGTGGAAGAAGGGAGAGCGAATCCCCGCCAGCTCTGGCTGCACCCGGGATCGGTTGCGGCTTTTGCCTCGCTTGTGGAGGATTCCCATCGGGCCGCGAGGGAGGCCCTGGGTGAAAGCCATCGCCCTTTCCTGGTTCTGCAGCTCACTCACTCAGGAAGGTACAGCCGGCCCGGCCGCAATCCCGCACCGATCATCGCACACCATTCGCCTTACCTCGACCCGCTTCAACAACTGCCGCCGGACTATCCGCTCATCAGCGACCAGGAGCTGGAGCAGTTGGAAGACCGATACGTCGAAGCAGCGGCGCTGGCGCAGCGTGCGGGCTTCGACGCCGTCGACATAAAAGCGTGCCACCGGTACCTCATTTCCGAGCTGCACGCGTCTTTTACCCGCAACGGACGCTACGGCGGGACATTTGAAAACCGTTCGCGTTTCCTGCGAAACGTAGTCGCCAAGATCCGTGAGAGCGTCCCGGGGTTGCCCGTCACGTCGCGAATGAATGTCTACGACGCGATGTCCTACCCGTACGGATTCGGGGTCGATAGGGAGGATCCATCCAAACCGGACCTCGAGGAACCTGTTGCGCTGGTCAGATCGTTGCGTAGCATGGGTGCCTCACTGGTCAACATTACCATCGGGAACCCCTACTACAATCCGCACGTCAACCGTCCGTTCGATCTTCCCACGACCGGCGGCGCAATTCCCAGGGAATCGCCGCTGGTCGGCGTAGCGCGGTTCGTCGACATCGTGCGCAGGATCCAGCGCAAGTTCCCGGATATGCTGGTGGTCGGCGGCGGATACTCCTGGCTGCGACAGTTCTTTCCGAATGTGGCTGCGGCCGGCGTGAGGGACGGCTGGGTCTCGCTGGTAGGGCTCGGGAGAATGGCGTTCGCTTACCCCGATTTCGCACGTGACCTGGCCCGCGGAAGAGGGCTCGATCCCGAGCGCGTCTGCGTTGCCTGCTCTGCCTGTACCCAGATAATGCGGGACGGCGGGCGCTCGGGCTGCGTTCCGCGGGACGCCGAGATCTACGAGCCGATTTACAGGGCCGGACGCGCTGAGGCTCTCGACACAATCCAGGGCATGGCTCGCACGTGCCGGCAGTGCAACGATCCCACCTGCGTGCGCCGATGCCCGGCAGGCGTGAACATTCCGGAGTTCGTGGGTCACATAGCCGCCGGACGCTTCCAGGCGGCCTACGAAACGCTGCGCCAGGCCAACGTCCTTGCGGCCGTCTGCGGGTATGTCTGCCCCGCGGAAACGCTCTGCGAATCGGGATGTATAAACCAGCACTACGCGTCCGCGGTGCCCATCCGCCACTTGCAGAGATGGGTGAGTCGCAAAGCGGTCGAAGAGGGCTGGGCCGCGAAACCGTCGGCGCCTGCAGTTCCCGGCCACAGGCGTGTCGCTATTCTCGGTGCAGGGGCTGCCGGTATTTCGGCGGCATGCACCCTTGCCTCGATCGGGCATTCGGTAACCTTGTTCGATGCCCGGCAGCACGCGGGCGGAACCGCCCGAAGCGTGATCCCCGAAGAGAGGATGCCGGAGGACATGCTTCGTGAGGAAATCCGAGCGCTGCTCGACTCGTGCGGCGACCTCGTGCAGAGGGAGGTTCTTCAGATCGGAGACGGCTGCACGCTTGACCACGTCATCGCCGAAGGGTACGACGCGGTCCTTGTTGCCATGGGTCTGAGCGCCTCGGTAGCCTTGCCCGGAACTGCACGGCCGAAACAGGGAGTCATCGGTGCGCTTGAATTCCTCGAGATGGCCAGGATCGGAGGAAAGACTGCCGGATCCGTGCTCGTACTCGGCGGAGGCAATACTGCGATCGATGCCGCGATGTCCGCGATGCGAAGCGGCGCCGCCGACGTGTCAATCGTCTACCGCCGCTCTTTCGCCGAGATGCCGGCCTGGCCGGAGGAGCGCGACCAGGCACTGCGCTCCGGCGTCAAT
>JAFNAH010000417.1 GCA_017860075.1 Acidobacteriota bacterium
TGAATCAGGCCTTCGGCCCTCCTTCAATCTGAAACACAAAGCGCTGAAAGCGCGTTCTCATACCAGCCTGGGGCGAAGCCCCAGGTGTGCGGCCGCGACGGGAACCAAGGGCTGAAGGCCCGTTCCATAGAGCCTCAAAACGGGTCCGCTCTAACAGAGCGGACCTACTTGGCTGTGGTCTCCAGCTGGATCTCGGCATCGGCCGGCATGTTCGACTTGAACACGTGCTCCGGATTCGGCAGGTCGATCTTTATCCGATACACCAGCTTGACCCGTTCTTCGGTGGTCTGGATCTGCTTCGGGGTGAACTCGGCCTCGGAGGAGATGAACGATAGCCGCCCCCAATATGCTCTTCCTCCGCATGAATCGCATGAGACTCTGGCTTTTTGATCGAGCTTCACACGCCCGATCTCCGTCTCGCCGATGTATGCCCTCAGCCATGGCCGATCGATATCGCCAACGGTCGCGACGATCGTTCCGGGCGCGATTACCTCTCCAATTTCGGCCGATTTGACCAGGACGACGCCGTCGATGGGCGATAGAGCTCCTGAGCCCTTTCCCAATCCTTCTGTGCCTGGACGTTCTGGGCACGCGCTTCCGCAACGGCTGCCGTGGCCTGTTCGATTTCCTGCCTTCTGGACCCGGCCAGAAGCTCGTCCAGCCTTGCCTGGGACTGTCTCAGCTCTGCCTCGCGCAGCTGGAGTTCTGCTGCCAATGAGGATTTCTGGTATTCAATCGCGGTCTGGAGCTGGGCCAGCTGCGTTTGGGCGATTTCGAAACCTGCAGTCTCCCGGTCGCGTTGCTTGTGCAACTGAACCTGGTCGAGCCGGCCCAGGAGCATTCCCTTCCGCACCGGCATACCCTCCTCGATCGGCAGCTCCACGAGTTTGCCCGGGACTTTGAATGCGATGTTCACCTCGGTCAACTCCACGTTTCCGGAGACCCTGATGGCATTGCCCGGCTCGCGGTTCCACCAGCTGCAGGAGTTGAGGCTCAGCAGAAGCAGGAACGCAGATCTGGGTATCGATTTCATGTCTCGTCTCCCGGGCCGTATGCCGGCCCCCCCGAAGTACTGATTACTGGATCATCCGGCGGATCGTGCCCATAGCGGAGCCCAGATCGATCCTGGAGAGGTTGTAGTAGTAGAGCGCCAGGATCCTTTCGTCGCGCGCGCGTTGCAGGCGCGTCTGAGCGTCGGTAACCTCGAGGCTCGTGCCCACGCCTGCCCGGTAGCGCCGTTCCGCCTGGGCCAACTCGCTCTCGGACAGCGCCAGTCCCTCTTCTGCCGTCGTGACCATGTCTGTCGACGACTTGAGATTGTCGAGCGCGGTCCTGACCTCCAGGTCGATCTGGTCGTGCAGTTCATGAGTCCGCAGGCGTTCCTGCCGAAGCTGGGATGAGGTCTCCGCCCGGCGTGCGTCGCGGCGTCCACCGTCAAAAACCGGGACTTTGACCGTGAAACCGTAAGTACGCGTCGGGATAGCATTGTTGATGCTGGAACCGATCGTTCCGTAATCGCCGAACAGGCCGACGGACGGCAGGCGTTCCCATTTGACGGAGCTGTAGGCAAGCTCGGCGCTCTCCTCGCGCTTGACCTGTGCTTTCCAGTCGTTGCGGCTCTCGAACGCAATCTTCATCGCCTCGTCGGGTGCAGACACGTCCACAGGGAGGAAAGCCAGCGCCTGCGTGAGAACCACAGGTGTTGTCAGATCCATGCCCATGGACTTGAGCAGCTGGAAATAGGCCTGTCGGCGTCCGTTTTCCGCCACCAGGACGCGCTGCTGTGCCTGAGAGAGCTGCACGCGGGCCCGGGTGACTTCGATTCCCGTGGCGGAGCCGGCGGCCTTCATGCTGGAGGCCAGGTCGAGCAGGTCCCGGGCGAGCTTGAGATTGGCGTTGGCCGTTTCCACGGCGGCGTCGGCGCGCGCTGCGGCCAGGTAGTTGCGGGCGACCCCTCCTGTGATCAGATCCTGCACGTTCTCATTTTCAGACTCGGCCTGGGCGATTCCGGTGCGGGACGCCTGGTAGCGGCGAATCGCGCTGAGATCAAATGCTGACTGGCTCGCGGTCGCGCGCGCATCGAACACGTCGTACGGGCCCACCAGCGTGGGGAAATGGAATCCGGGTATGGGAAGCTGGAACCGCAGGCCTACGGCTTCCAGGTTTTGAGTCCGATTCAACTGACCCACACTTCCGTCGACATTCGGCAAGAGAGCGGAGCGGACCTCTGCGGAACGCGATTTCGATTGGCTCACGGCCTCCTCGGCTATCCGGACCCTCGGGTTGCCTTCGGCTCCGAGGGCAATGTCGACCGCCTCTTTAAGGCTGAGCCGAAGCGCTGTCCCTGGCGCCCGGGAGGAAGCGGACGCCGGCTGCCGGCTCTCACTCTGCGACCGGCACTCCGGCCCGGCTGCAAACAAAACTGACAGGAGTAGGAATGCGACACGGTCGTTCATAAATCCTCACGCTTTGCCAGGGCCCGCCGCGGGCCGGGCGGGCGACTCGGTCTGGCTCTCCTTCCGTGTGCCCGGAGAGGCAACGGAGACTCGATCCCTGCCACTGCGAACGCAACCAGTCGTTCAATTTTCCCGTTCGCATCGGACGTATCGCACAGTCCGCCGGAAAGCATCTCGATGATCCACGACGCGGCCAGGGTATGTGCCATGGCGCCAATGGTGAAATGAAGGCGCCAGAGGATTTCGTTCGGCGGGACTTCCGGCAACGCGCGCTGGAAGGCATCCCGGAATCGCCGCGCAACCTCCTTCATCTCGCCGAGGAAGATCTTTCGCACGTTACGACCGGGTTCGGCATACATTCGCCCGAGCAGGGTCTGCAGGGGCAAGCGCCCTGCCGGCGCGATGCCTTCCGGCCGCAGAAGGGGTTCCACGAAGGCCCGGACAACTCTCTCGACCGAGACCACACCGTTTCCGGCCTCGTTTTCGCAGGCGTCCAGCAAGGCGAGGCGCCGCGCGTTGATCGGCGCCAGCCTGCGGGAGAAGACCTCCTGTATCAGGTCGTTCTTGGACCTGAAGTGATAGTTCACCGCAGCCAGGTTCACACCCGCGGCCGATGTGATCGCGCGCAGAGAGGTGCCGTCGAACCCGCGTTCCGCAAACAACCGCTCGGCGTTATCAAGGATGCGTTCTTTTGTGCTGTCTCCGGTTCTCATTGGATGAAACGTATGTATTAAACAAACGTATGAATAAAACGATCGTGCTATCGTTGTCAAGACCTTTCTCGAGAGCGCCGGATCTCAGGCGGGGGCGATCTTTTCCTGGATGCTGTCAGCAGTCAGCTTTCAGCCCTCGCGTCCGCAGCCGAATGTCTCGCGGCGGATGGCTGACAACTTCCAGGGTCCGGCGCATTTGACTTGGATGAGCCGCGAATGCTAATTTTGCCCGCGGTGGCGGCCCGGATACGGGGCCGAGTGAGGAGATCACATGCCCGACCTTTCTGCGCACTCAAAAGCATCCGAAGAAGACTAC
>JAFNAH010000418.1 GCA_017860075.1 Acidobacteriota bacterium
CCACCAGTGCGAAACCCGCGCAAAACTGGGTTCCAGTTCGCGCCATCGCTTGGCCAGGACCTGATCGAAATGCTCAGGCGTCGACCAGGGAAGGGAGAAGTCGGCGTGGAATCCCACGCCGCCGAAGCGGTCATGGATCACCCTGGTGGTAACCGTGATGGCGGTCGGTGACGAACCGTCAGCGCCGGCCGCGTGAGCGCATAGGGCCATGCCCAACAGCAGCCCTGCCAGCAATGAGTGCTTTAACATGGATTTTCCCCTCCTTGCGACGTCTGCCGCGAAGTGCCAGCATACCGTCTGAGAAACAGACGGTGCCAGGTCTTCGGAATTCGGTCTCTTCTCCCGTCACCCGGCGCTGATCCAACCACCCGTGAAAACCGAATTCCGAAAACCTGGCACCTTCGCTAGACGTGGTACCACTGGAGGTTCGTGATCCGGCCGTCGGCGTCAAGCTCGAATCTGAGGAAGATCATCCCGTTCGCGTGGCGCGCTCGATACCATAGCAACCGCCGGGACTGGTCCCGCTCCTCTCCCCCGAGGTATTCGAAAGCCAGCAGCGACCCGAACCTCTTCTTTCGCACGGCAAGGTCGCCGGCACCTTCCCATGCCGTGGTGCGCATCTGCGGTGCCCAGGTTCGGTCACCTGTAGTTCCCTCCAGCATGCGCTCGTATTCGCCGCGGAGCATCGATCCCAGAGCAGTATCCGGATCAGGGGTTGCCGTACGCGCGCGGAGCGAAATGTCCGGAAGGTACTTGCTGGCAATGCCGTATGCCAGGCCCACAGGGTCGCTGCCCGCACCGTGTCGCAGGTTTGTGAAAACCACCACGGAAATACGATCTTCCGGGAACATCACGAAGCCCACTCCAACGTAGCCGGAGTGAGTGATCACCCGATGGCCGTGTATCTGGTCGAGACCGAACCCAAAGCCGTAATTGCGCCATTGCCCGACCATGGTCGCGAGGCTTCCGTCGCTGAGACGTGCCGGGGTCCACATCGCCTCGCGAATGGCGCCGGGCAATGGGCGGTCTGCACCGAGCGCGACGAGCCACGATGCAAAATCGCGGACGGTCATGCCCAGGTCGTTGTACAGCGGTCCGAAATCAATGTCGCGAGCCGGGTCGCGCATCAGATCGCCTGACGGATCCAGGTTGTAAGGAGACACGCGCCCCGGTCGAATTCCGAGCGGATCCATAAAGGTTGCGCCGCGCATGCCCGCCGGATCCAGGATTTCACGGCTCACGAACCGGCGCCAGGGCTCGCCGCTGGCGCGCTCCGTGACCAGTTGAGACAGAAAGAAATTGGCGTCAGAGTAAAGGAAGCGGTCGCCGGGCGGTGCGACCGGTGTGAGCTGGCGAATGGTCTCAAGCAATTGCTCCGTGGTATAGGTGGCAAAGGACCTGTCCCCAATTCGAGCAGCGACCTCGTCAGGCAGTCCCGAAGTGTGCGTCAGGAGATTTCGCACGCGAATCTCTCCCCACTCACCCGCGAGATATTTCCCGACCGGATCGTCGAGGGATACCCTGCCGGACTCGACGAGCCGCATGACGCCTGAAGCCGTGAGTTCCTTGTCGAGCGACGCAATCGCAAAAACCGAGCGCTCGTTTACCCGCGCTTCAACCTCCAGGTTGGCCAGACCGTAGTAGCCGGTCCTCACGATTGATCCCTCGCGAGCCACAGCAAGGGCCAGGCCGGGGATATGGCGCGCCTGCATTTCAGCGACGATGTATTTGTCGATCTCGTCGGGCGATCGGGCAGCGTCAGGTGCAGGTGCAACAAGGAGAGGGAACAGAACTGCTGCCGCAAGAGTTGCTGTCTTCACGGTGCCTCCGGGTTGTGAGTAAGGATCCCTTCTGCCGGGATCGGGGTCGCAATCGGCATCGAGAGTCGCAACCGTGATTCACGGACGGATCCATTCGACGTCCGGTTGGTACCGATACCGGGCCCGGGTTCCGATTCCGACCGCGGCGGCAGGTTCTACAGCTGTCGACTACACAGGCCACAACCAGCCGAACGTCCCTCCGGTAAGGAGCCCGTAGACGAGTCCGTCGATAGTCGACTTGAGAGTTGCCTTCCAGGAGCGCTTGTACCAGATCGTATTCTGCCAGAGTGCCAGGCTGTAGCCGACGAAGGCGGTGCATCCGGCAAATCGGAATACCGCCAGGTAGTGAGCTCCCGCACCGAGAGCGCGGCCCGTTATGTATGCCGCGAAAATGCCGACGACGACGGAGTAAACGAACCACTTCACCAGGTTGCCGGCCATGGAAGGCGGGCCGCTCTTCATGACCGTCATGAAGACGACGGGGCCCTTCTTCATCTTCTCGATGAACTCAGGACTCCCCATCTCCTTCATGCTTCCGGCGCGCGGCATCAGGTAGTCGCCGGGCGGCAGACTGTGTTTCCGAAGCTCATTCATGACCTTGCTCTCGTCCGGGAGCGTGCCATAGTCCGAGCGGTGGTACGGAAGCAGCATGTGAATGATGCTGCTGGCCACGAAGACGATGACCGCAGAAAGCAGGATCGGAATCCAAAGCGCAGCAATTGGAACCATCTTAGCCTCCGTGTTTGGGGGTTTAGGTCGACATTATCGATGACAGCCTTCCCGCCAGACAACAATATTCTGACCTTCTCTCTAACGCATCAGCAGGTGTCCGCGCCGGCGGCGCGGATCCACCTCGCGGTCGCAGAGAAATCGGAGTGCCGGCAGACTATGTTATTGTTGGTGTAACTGTGCCGTTGTCCTTAGGATGACACAATCGGCCTGGGGGAGGATATCCCATGAGTGACAGATCATCAGGTGTGACCCGGCGGGGATTCCTTGGGGGTGTGGGAGCCGCAGCTGCAGGCATCAGGGAGGTTGGGGCGATGACAGGCTCGTGTCCAAGTGGCATAGACCCGCCAGGCACCTCTGACAGAAAGGATGCGGCCGTGGCAGGGATCAACGATGGGCCGGCTTCGCCTCTCTTCTCACCGATACCGCTTCAGGGAAACAGTTCGCTGGCAGATCTCGAACAGGCAGGCCTCTCGCAGTATTTGCGCGCAAACGTCAGCCACGCACCGTCGGGCAACTGCA
>JAFNAH010000419.1 GCA_017860075.1 Acidobacteriota bacterium
AGCAGGCCCTGGATGGTACCGTCTTCGC
This sequence comes from Acidobacteriota bacterium, assembly GCA_017860075.1. Classification (GTDB taxonomy): domain Bacteria; phylum Acidobacteriota; class UBA6911; order UBA6911; family UBA6911; genus JACADW01. The sequence continues at coordinate 29 of JAFNAH010000419.1, forward strand.
CATAGGGCCCGTGCAGAAGCGGGAAAATGATTTCGGGCTGGTCATCGGTACGAGTCGCTCCCGGCAGAAGCTGCACGTGGTGCCCGTTGCCTGCCGTCACGTCACACGGCGTTACGCGGTCCCGGGCCGCCGGCGGGAGCATCCTCCCGGTCTCGGCAGCCGTGGCCAGCCTGCCGGTCTTGGCGATTCCGATGACCTTGACGTCGTATTCGGACGGATCCAGGGCTTCGATGACCGAAGCGGCTGAACGCACGGAGACCTCGTGCTCCCCTGATTTCCCGCCGAAGAGAATCCCCAGCCTAATCCTTCGAGCTTTTTCCATCACCGTTCCCTTCCGGCCGGCCTCCGCTCGCGGCATGCTCTTCATATGCCTTGATGATCAGGCGCACCAGGCGGTGACGGACTACGTCGCTCTCATTGAAGTAGCAGAATGCCAGGCCCTCGACATCTCCGAGGATGTTCCGGGCTTCTACAAGTCCGGAGCTGCGGCCAAAGGGGAGATCGATCTGAGTCACATCCCCGGTAATCACCGCCTTTGACTGTATCCCGAGGCGCGTGAGGAACATCTTCATCTGCTCGGAAGTCGTGTTCTGGGCCTCGTCGAGGATGATGAAGGCGTCGTTCAGCGTTCTGCCGCGCATGAATGCCAGCGGCGCTATTTCTATGGTCCCGTTCTCCAGGTAGCGCTGGATCTTGTCGGCCTCGAGCAGGATGTACAGCGCGTCGTACAGGGGGCGCAGGTACGGATTGATCTTCTGCTCGATGTCGCCGGGCAGAAAGCCCAGGCGCTCGCCGGCTTCCACGGCCGGGCGGGTCAGGATGATGCGCGAGAGCTGCTTTTCGAACAGGTAAGTCAGCGCCATGGCAACGGCAAGAAAAGTCTTGCCTGTTCCGCCCGGACCGACCCCGAAGACTATGTCATTCTTGCGGATAGCTTCGATGTATCGCCGCTGGTTCAGGCTCTTGGGAGTGACCTGTCTCTTGCCGGCGGCGAGCAGCTGCATTTTCGGAAAGAAATCATGCAGCGACAGCGCAGCGTCCTCCGCGATCTGCTTGAAGGCGGACTTGAGATCGCCATTCGTCATCGAGTGACCCCGGTCCACCAGCCCGGCAAAATCGACAAGGATCTTTTCCAGCGCGACGACATCCTCTTCCTCGCCATCGATCGTGAGCGTGGAGTCTCTTGCCTGAATCGTGACTCCGAAAAGGTTCTCGAGGAACCGGATGTTCTCGTCGAGTGGGCCGAACAGCAACTGCAGACTTCGATCCGAAAGGAGGACTTTTTTCATCTATCGATTGGTCAAGCCTCGCGTATAAAATTCAGGGGGAGTCTGCGGTCTCGTTGCTCCCCGCAAGGAGGAGATATTCAAGCAGGAGTTCATGCCTCATCCTGATCATAGGATCCAAGTGCTTGTAAGTCAACGTCTAATTAGGATTTGACTTGTCGGTCGCTGATCGGTACACTTTGGCGTTTTTGATACGCCTCAGCCGGTCTCAGGACCTGCTCTGTGGCAATAAATGGAGTCTCGGAAGATGGCCAATCATGCCTCGGCGCTCAAAGCCAACAGACAGAGTGAGAAGCGAAGGAACGCTAACCGCAGCAACCGCAGCCAGCTGCGGTCCGGCTTGAGGAAGTTCGAGTCCTTACTGGAAGAACAGAAGAGCGAACAGGCGCGGGCGGCGCTTCCGGTCCTGTACGCCCTTGTCGACAAGGCAGTCCGCAAGAAGTCCCTGAGCAGGAACGCCGGCGATCGGCAGAAGTCCCGACTGACCAGGCGGCTAAACCGGATCAGTGCCGGGGCGGCGAAGTCGTAATCTCCGCACTACCCCTGCTGCTTCCCATCGCGAGCGGCAGCGCCTGCCCTGCGAGGGCAAGTAGGTCTGCGTGATCACTCTGCGTGATCACAATGTGCAGATGAGGGACTCCAGCACCATCCGGGTGTCCACGTTAGTAGACTTGAACCTCCGGTCGGTCTCCGCCAGCTTCAAGCACATGGCGCGTGCGAACTCCCTGTCGATGGATCGCGCCTGCCTCACGAACGCTTCGAAGATGAAACCGGGCACCTGAGCCGCCTCGGAGATTTCGGACGGCTTCCGGCGGTTCTCCAGCATCTCCTTCACGATCAGGATCTGCCGATAGTGGCGCGCCATCATCGTGACGATCATCAGGGGTGCTTCCCCTGCATCCAGGAGGCTCGCAAGAATTTGCAGTGCCGCCCTGGAATCGCGCCTGCCCAGCGCATCGATGAGCTCGAATATCCCCCGTTGCCGGCTGGCACCTGCCAGTTCATCGACCGCCTCCCGGGTGATAACCCCGGAAGTGCCGGCGAACAGTGCCAGTTTCTCGATCTCGTTCACCAGCGTCTGCAGGTCGGTTCCAGCTGCTTCCAGCAAGAGCTTCAAGGCTCCCGGTGCAGCCGTGTATCCACGTGATCGCATGTAGTCCGCCACCCACCGCTCGAGGGCCGCACTCTTGAGTTTCGGGTATTCAAGGATCCGGGCCTTTTCTTTGAGCTTTCTGAAAAACGTCGTCCGTCGGTCGAGGTCAAGCGCCGTCAATATGAGCACGCAGCGTTCAAAGGGCGCTGAAAGGTACTCCAGCAGCGGCTCCCGTTCTGTTTCCGGCAGAGCGTGGAGATCCTTCACCAGGACGAGGCGGCGTGGAGACATCATCGGCACCGTTCTGGCCGCACTCAGGATTTCAGCCGCGGTCGACGAGGAGGCGTCGAATTCCGATTCGTTGAATGCGGCAAGGTCCGCACTGATGGTGCTTCTTCTGAGGGTTTCGACAGCCTGGTGTGCGAGATAGGTTTCCGGACCCAGGACGAGGTACGCCGGGCTCAAGTGACCGTGGGTCAGTTCCTGCTCCAGGGCGCCGGGAGGGACGATGTCCAAGTGGAAGCTCACCTGCTCAAGACTGTGCTTGCCAGGCTCGCCGCAAAATCGCGTGACAGGCGATCCAACGCCGGGCCTTCCTGCGAGAAGTAGTCCGTGACTTTGCTCGTGAGAACGTACCTCTCGGTAAAAAGGAAATTGGGATT
>JAFNAH010000420.1 GCA_017860075.1 Acidobacteriota bacterium
GATCAGCCCGGGGTGTAAACCCCGGGGAGAGGGATAACGATGCATCCCCAACCCTGAAGGGGTTGGACAGAATCGCGAAATAGGACACTTAGTCATGGATTTCCGCTAAAATGGCTCGAATTTCGCCTGGAGCCGTGTGTATTTCTGACAACTCCTTTTTGTGAACGGAGAAACTCGATGGCTATGTTCGCAAGGATCGGCAGGCTTTTCCGAGGGTTCCTCAGCCTCTTTGTCAGTGGCATCGAGGCCAGGAACCCCGAGGCTCTGATGGAGGCGGCACGCCAGGACTTTCGCGACAAGATGGCCCGGTACAACACGGCCCTGGCGCAGATGGCGGGTATTGCAGAGCGCCTCAAGAACCAGATCAAGGGCAAGAGCCAGCGCGCGCAGGAGCTCGAGCGCCGCATCCTGGCCAACCACCACGCCGGCAACATGGAGCTGGCGGGCACGCTCGCACGGGAGCTGCAGGAACTGAAGGCTGACCTCGGCATGGACACCCAGGAATTGAAGGAGACAGAGGAGGCTTATCAGGTAAACCTGCGCCAGGCCAGGCTTGCGCAGAAGGAGTTCGAAGACAAGGTCAGGAAGCTCGAGACCCAGCTGTCCCAGGTCAAGATCAAGGAGGCCCAGGCCGAAGCGGCGGCTGCCCTGGGCGGAGCGGCGTTCACGGTCGGCGACCTCGGGGACACCATGAAGACCGTCGAGGAGGTTCTTGCCAAGCGGTACCAGGAGTCGGCCGGGAAGGCCCGCGTGGCCCGCGACCTCGTGGACGTGGAGAAGGTCCAGGAAAAAGAGAACGAGCGCAAAGCGCTCGAGCAGGTGGCACTGGCGGAATTCCTTGCGAGCCAGGGAATCCAGGCGCCGGCAAGCCCCGAGGCGGCTCCCGCGGCCAAGGAGATCGGCCCCACGCAGGAGACAAAGTGAGGCACGAGGTGTTTCGAACCGGTCCTCGGTTTTGAGGCGAGGAGCCGCGAGTCATTCAGGATGCTTAACGATTGCAGATCTGCGAGCCGGATGCTGCGATCCTGAGGAGGTCGATCATGGCAGATGAGGGTAGTGCGAAACTGACGCCTCTGGGCAAGTTCATCTCGATTTTGCTGATCGTCGGTCTCATCGGCGTCGGCGCGTGGATCGTGCTCAAACGCGGAGTGGGAGGCAGGCCCTCCGGCGGTGTCGCAGGAGAAGCCGAAATCGAGGCACCCGACACCTCAGGTGTCACGACGGTCAAAGAGTACAAGTACATACCGGCTGAGAGGCTGCCGGCGGTCAAAGGCGTTTCGCAGTACAAGTGGAACGCAAATGACAAGGTTCTACGCTTCTCTTACAACGTCTGGGCAGGCTGGCTGCCGGTCATCGCAGCGAACCGCGGCACCAAGCCGAATCCCGACAGCGTGTTTGCGAAGAAGTACGGGTTCAAGGTCGAGATGGTGCTCATGGATGACCCGGTCGCCGCGCGCGACGCATTTGCGGCCGGCGAAGTCCACACTCTCTGGGGTACGGTCGACATGATGGTGCTGATGGCACCGGAGCTGATACGCGACTCGAGGACCGCCCCCAGGATCATGCAGCAGATCGACTGGTCCAACGGCGGCGACGGGATCGTGGTGCGGAGCAGCATCAAGTCCGTCTCGGACCTGCAGAAGAAGACCGTCACGCTGGCGCAGAACTCCCCGAGCGAATACTACCTGACATCCCTGCTACTCTCGGCGGGGCTCAAGCCCGCGGATCTCTCCCTGAAATACACTGCAACCGCTTTCGAGGCGGCGGCCGCTTTTGTTTCCGAGAGGAAGGTCGACGCCTGCGTGTCCTGGGCGCCCGACATCTACAACATCCCCGAGCGGGTGGCGGGAACCCGCATACTGTCGAGCACCAAGGAGGCGAACAAGCTGATCGCCGACGTCTATGCGTTCCGCGCGGATTTTGCACGCGACCACCCGGAAGTAGTCGAAGGGCTGGTGGCCGGGATTTTCGAGGGCATGGACCTGGTCAAGGACAAACCGGAAGAAGCGGCAAAGTGGATGGCCGATGCATTTGGCATGAAGCCTGAAGACATCATGGGCATGCGCAACGACGCGCACGCCACGAACTTCGCGGAAAACGTCCAGTTTTTCCTGAACTCCTCCAACCCGACGAACTTCGAGCGCACCTGGAAGAACGCGAGTTACGTCTACCGCGAGCTGGGCCGGATCGCGGCGCCGGTGCCCTTCGACCAGGTGATGGATTTCTCGACCGTCCAGAAGATCCAGCAGAAGGGCGCCTTCGACCACCAGAAGGACGAAAGCGTGGCGACCTTCACGCCTTCGAGTTTTCGCAAGGTCCCGGCCGAGGCACCCATCCTGACCCAGACGATCAGGATCAACTTCTACCCGAACTCCGCCAATCCGTATGAGCCTGCGCGCGACGATGTCGGCAATCCCGTTACCGGTAAGCTATACGACCCGAATGTCAGCGCCACGCTCGAACAGGTAGCGAGGCTGGCGGGCCAGTTCGCACGGGCGGTGATCCTCATCGAGGGACATTCGGATTCCAGCATGAAAGGCCGCGTGCCTGTCCAGGCGGTTCGCGATCTGAGCCTGGCGCGCGCAGAGGCGATAAAGAGGGCTTTGATCGAGAAGTACAAATTCGATCCCAACAAGTTCAGCATCGAGGGGAAGGGCTGGGACGAACCGGCTGATCCCAATGATCCGGCCAATCAGGCCCTGAACCGTCGCGTCGAAGTCAGTGTGTTTCCTCCGGAACAGAAGTGAGTGTGGAGGTTCTTGGTGAACCTGGAGCCTTGGAGGTGAGTTTTCAGGGCGCACCTCAAAGGCTCCAAGAGCTCAAGGAATCTCGAATGTGATCATCGAGGTGCGTGTGCGAACAAACAGGTTGGTTCCGCTTTTGTTAGCCTGCTCCGCCCTGGCCTGCCAGCAGCGCTCATCCTCTACCGTATACGAAGGCCGGAATCCACTCGATGAGATGCTGAGATCCCCCCAGCAAATGACCCGTCAGGATGGAATCGCTGCGGCGATCCTGGTGGACACGTCCGGGAGCATGGAGGATCAGGTTATCGGGGCCGACGGCCTTTC
>JAFNAH010000043.1 GCA_017860075.1 Acidobacteriota bacterium
TAGTAACGTTCTACGACTGTATCCGTGCGCCCCACGAGCGACACGCCGTAGTGCCTGCATATCTCGTCTTCGATCACGGTCGGCCCCGGGAAGACGCCGATGCCCGCCTGCCCGAAGATCTTCATCAGTGCGCTGTCCTGGAACTCGCCGGTGATCAGAGGCCGGATCGAAAGCTCGTCAAACCAATGCTGGAGTGATCGCCGGAGCGAGGTGTGCTCGAACGGCGCAAGAAGCGGTGCCCTGTCGAGTGACAGCGGGAAGCCGTGCCTGAGTCGCGCAGCCGTCTTCCTGCCCGCGAAGAATGAGATCCCGCAGGAGCCGAGCAGGTGGTGGTAGGCCCGCACATGAAAAGCCGGGCTTACAGGTGCGTCGCTCAACACCAGGTCCAGTTCATGGGCCGAAAGGCGGGCCATGAGGTGATCCGGGCGGTCCTCGTGGCACACGATTTCGACCTGTTCAGGCATGTTCAGCGCAGGCTGAAGCAGGCGAAAGGCGATGAGCTTGGGGAGCTGGTCGGCGATGCCGACGTTGAAACGCATCGGTTTCCCGACCGGCCGGCCCTCGAGAGCATCGGACAGCTCGCGGCCGAGAGCGAAGATCTCATCCGCGTACCGATAGACCATCCGGCCGACATCGGTGAGCACCAGGTTCCGACCCGCGCGCGAGAAGAGCCTGTCACCGATCGAACGCTCGAGTGCACGAATCTGGGCTGTGACCGTCGGCTGTGCGAGCCGGAGCCGCGCCGCTGCGCGTGTCACCGACCCCTCCTTGGCCACAGTCCAGAAATAGAGAAGATGGTGGTAGTTCATCCAGTTCATGGGACGACATTACCATAGACATTATCAATATGTGATTGCCATTTTATCTATTTGTCTATAGATCCATCGATTCTTACAATATTGGCCTGTTCGGACGCATTCGGAGATTGAAGGACACAGGGGAGCTAGAGATATGAAGTGGGCATGGAAACTGGGACGCTATGCAGGGATCGATGTGTATATTCACGCTACGTTCCTTCTCCTCATCGGATGGATCGTTCTCAGCCACCTGGCGGGCGGACGCGGTCCTGATGCAGCTGTCGAAGGTGTGGTCTTCACGCTCTTGCTGTTCGCCTGCGTTCTGCTGCATGAGTACGGCCACGCACTGATGGCTGGAAGATTCGGGATCCGGACCAGGGACATCACCCTCCTTCCCATCGGGGGGGTGGCCCGCCTGGAGCGCATGCCGGAGGACCCGAAACAGGAGCTGTGGGTGGCGCTCGCCGGACCAGCCGTGAACGTGGTCATTTCGCTCGCCCTATTCGGCTGGCTGGTAGTGCGCAACGCGTGGGAGCCGCTGGAGAGCCTCAGCGTCGCCGGAGGCTCAATGATCGAACGGCTGTTCGTGGCGAATGTGTTCCTGGTGGTTTTCAACCTGATACCTGCCTTCCCGATGGACGGCGGCCGGGTCCTGCGCGCACTTCTCGCTTCGCGCGTGGAATACACTCGGGCAACGCGGATCGCAGCAGGGGTTGGCCAGGGAATCGCGCTGATGTTCGGGCTGATCGGGCTCTTTGCCAACCCGTTCCTGCTCTTCATCGCACTCTTCGTGTGGATCGGTGCCGCGCAGGAGGCAGGCGCAACCCAGATGAAGAGTTCTCTGGCCGGAATACCCGTGCGCAGGGCGATGATCACCGACTTCCGGGCCGTTGCTCCTGACGATCGGCTGCAGCATGCGGTCGAGCTGGTTCTGCGAGGTTCTCAGCAGGACTTTCCCGTGGTCGAGGACGGCCGGGTAGCAGGAGTACTGACCCGGGCCGACCTGCTGGCGGCACTGGCAAAGCATACGGAAGACGAACCGGTCGCATCGGTCATGCGCCGGGAGTTCCAGGCAGCCGATGCGGATGATATGCTCGAGCTGGTTCTGGCGCGCCTGCAGGAATGTGAGTGCCACACGCTGCCCGTCCTGCACAACGGAGCGCTCGTGGGACTCATCACCGCAGACAACCTGGGAGAATTTCTCATGGTGCAGGCCGCCGTTTCCCGGCGGCCTGCGGGCACCGGCCCGGGGTTTCTGAGAAGACAGGCTGCTTGAGGTCCCCATGGATATCGCACTTTTCCCGATGGCGGATTACTGGTGGTTCTACCTGACCTTTACCCTGTTCGTCCTGCTGATGCTGGCGCTCGATCTGGGTGTGTTCCACCGGAAGGCGCACGTAGTCTCCTTCCGGGAGGCGACCACGTGGAGCGTGGTCTGGATCTCGCTCGCGCTGGCATTCAACTATTTCCTCTACCGGTACGCTCTCTGGAAGTTTCCCCGGGATCCCCGGCTGATCGGTGTCTCAGGCTTCGAACCCGAGGCGGCGGCGCAGCAGATCGGGCTCGAGTTCCTCACGGGTTACCTGGTCGAGAAGTCGCTGTCGGTCGACAACATTTTTATATTTGTCCTGGTCTTCAGCTATTTCGCCATTCCTCAGAAGTACCAGCACCGGGTGCTGTTCTTCGGCATCCTGGGCGCGCTGCTTTTCCGGTCGGTCTCGGCGTTTTCCTGATCGCCACGGGGATCAAGATGCTGTTCGCACCGGAGAGAGGGCTCGAACCCGACAAGAATCCCCTGATCCGGCTTTTCCGGCGCTTCGTGCCGGTGGCCCCCGAACTCGACGGCCAGAGGTTCTTCACACGAGTGGGCGGAGTAGTCCACGCAACCCCTCTGTTCATCGCCCTGCTCTTCGTGGAGGCCACCGATATCATCTTCGCCGTGGACTCAGTGCCTGCGATATTCGCGCTGACGCGCGAGCCTCTGATCGTATTCACTTCGAACGTGTTCGCGATCCTGGGGCTGCGGGCGCTTTATTTCATGCTGGCCGGCGCAATCCACAAGTTCCACATGCTGAAGTACGGGCTCGCACTGGTGCTGATCTTCGTGGGGCTGAAGATGGCGTGGCTGAACGAAGCGTTCGGCGGGAAGTTCCCGGTCGGATGGTCCTTGGGAATCATCGGCGGACTGATCGCTGCGAGCGTCGCTCTCTCGCTGCTGTTCCCCAAGCCTCCGGCGGCATCACAGGCCGGCGCATCCGGGGTCGATGCGGGCGGGTGATGCACGGGCTCCGATTTTTGAGTGGCGCCGGTCTTTTAGACCGGACCGGTTGCAATCGCCGCGAATCGGGTCCGGTCTGACAGACCGGACCCACTTTAGACCGGAATTAACAGCGGCAGTCGCGATGTCCGCGCTCAACGCGCGCGCTTGAGGGCCAGATTCACAATCTCTTTCAGAGTCTGCGAAAAGGAGAGTCCGTTGACCTCCGCCGACTCCATGAAAGAGACCCCTTCTGTCAGGTTGGGATTGGGATTCACTTCCAGGACGTGCGGCTCGCCTTCCTCATCGAGGCGGATGTCCACACGGGCATAGTCCCGGCAGCAGGTCGCCGAGTATGCCCGCAACGCCAGGTCGCGAACCCGCTCCTGTATCCTGTCCGGGATCCGGGCGGGGCAAAAGGTATGCACCCTGTGGTAGGCGAGGCTGAGAGGGCTCCACTTCACATCGTATGTGATCACCGGCGGGTGGCTGGAGGGAAGTTCAGAAAAATCGAACTCAACAATCGGAAGCGCTTCCGGAGGATCGTTTCCCAGAATCGAAACGTGCAGTTCCACGCCGCTGAGGAACTCCTCGACAAGCACGGGGGGCGCGAAGCCTTCAATCACGCTCTCGATCTGGGTCACGAGACCCTGGTAATCGCGAACCACGGACTTCTCAGTCACGCCGTAGCTGGCATCCTGGCGTGCCGGTTTCACGATCAGGGGATAGCGCAGGCCGTGACGGCGGGCAACGCGGGCGGAATGCTGCACCAGGTAGCGGGGCGTCGCGACGCCGTTCTGCAGCAGGATCTGCTTGGTCACGCCCTTGCGCCGGCAGAGCCCGAGCGTGAACGGCGGAGCGCCGGTGAACGGTACGCCGTGCAGTTCAAAAAAGCCGGCAACCGCTTCTTCGAGCCTGGGATCGTCGCGCCAGTGCTCGACCAGGTTGAAGACCGCGTCCGGGGGATTGACCTTGAGAAGCCGGTTCAGCTTCTGGAGATCGTCCCGGATGTTGACCGCACGGGCGCTGAAACCCTCGGTTTTCAGGCCCTCGACGATGGCTTCGTACTCCTCGGCATCGGTGGCGACGTGAATGTCGTACTTGGGCGTGAAGCCCAGAGACGACCGGTCGATGTTGCGCAGCGCCGCGTACTCGTCGCTGCCGGTGTGGTTGTAGAGTACGAGCACTGATTCTTTCTGACGTTTCATTTTCGTGAACCGCTGTGTAGAATAGCAGAAAATCGCGTCATTCAGGAGATGAGCCGCTCGGCGGCCAAACCTGGTCGCGGGAGTGAGCTTTCCGGACGGCAGGTCACTGCTTGCCGGGCAGGGTCGACAGTTCGATGGGTTTTAACACACAACCAAATCTCTGGCAGTGCGGTCCTTACGCACTCATGCACGCCCTGATTTCGCTCGGCGTGCTCGTCAACGAGAAGGAGATCTCGCGGCTCGCGGGCACGGATGCTTCGGGCACCGACGAATTCCAGCTTGCGAGAGCGGCGAAGGAATTCAATTGCAGGTTTCGCACGATGCGCTATTCGGACCCTGACCGGGCCCGGCGCGCGCTTGTGCGACAACTCCGCCGCGGGATACCCTGCCTCCTGTGTATTCACCAGTGGCGGCACTGGGTTGCCGTGGTGAAGGAAGAGCGGGGCCGGTTCATCCTGCTCGACAGCGAGCAGAGGGCGGTCCTGACAATCGTCTCCTCCGAGGAGCTCAGCCGCCTCTGGGTCTACAAACAGAGAGAGGACGAGCGCACAAACGGCGACGGCACTCTGTATGACCTGCACCCGCTGGTGCCGCGCTTCCGCGTGCGCTTGCGCGGCCGATTCTCGATCAGCCGTGCCCGCTTCCTCCGCAGGCCGGAGAACAGAGAGCTGGCGCGCCGGTGGGAGGAATACCTCGAAGATCTCCTGGTCCTGTGCCGGCCGGCCACGCGGCCCGACGCGGATGTCATTTCACTCGGGGAATTCCTCCGCCGGCATGGGGGGATGATTGTCGACCAGGTCACATTCTGGCACGGCGCGATTGCCCGCGCGCAGGCTCAGAAGGTTCTGCGGAACATGCGCTTCGTCGCGGCGACGCATGGCCTGGTCATCCCCGCCGGCGACGTCGAGCGCGTGATCGCAGGCCTGACGGCCATCCTGACCCTCTGGGCAGGAGGCAAATACGGCGTCAGCCCCTTCTACGAGGCGCGCAGGCCCAGCCGCAAGTCAAAGTAGTCAGCCTGCATCCCGGCATCAGCATCGCTCCGGTATAGTCCACAGGGGCGGCGTCAATTGCCAATGACATGTATGAGGGTGGATAATAGCCGGATGATGAGAAATCGATACTTCGTTCTATGCGCGGTTTTGTCGGTTACTGCTGCTTCCTTCGTCTCGCCCTCAGCCCGGGGACAGGCGGATCCTTCCCCGCAGGAAGGGGCCTCTCTCACCAGGCTCAGCGCCTCTTTCCAGGGCCTGGCTGCCAGAGTGAGTCCCGCCGTCGTTCGGATAATGACTTCGGGGTATGGCCCGGTCGAGGGCAGCGGTTCAGGAGCGTTCACTTCTCAAAGAGGCACCGGTTCGGGAGTGATCCTGGACCGCGACGGCGTCATTATAACGAACGCGCACGTATTGGAGGGCGCGAGCAGGATTCGCATAGTGCTCACCACCCCGTCCTCTACCGAAAGCCCCGGAGCCCCCGGTCATGCGACTCGCAGCAGGGCTGTGCCCGCCAAGGTGGTCGGCATTGATTCGGCGACAGACCTCGCGCTTCTGAAGATTGATGAAACCAACCTGCCTACGCTGGAATTCGGCGACTCGGACCTGGTCAGGCAGGGTCAGTTGGCGCTCGCTTTCGGCAGCCCGCTCGGCCTGGACAATTCGGTCACCTTGGGCGTGGTCAGTTCGCCGACGCGACAATTGGATCCCGACGAACCCATGGTGTACATACAGACGGATGCGCCGATCAATCCCGGCAACAGCGGCGGACCGTTGGTGGATGTCCAGGGGAAGCTGATCGGCATCAATACATTCATCCTTTCGCAGTCCGGCGGAAATGAAGGCATCGGGTTCGCCGCCCCCAGCAACATTGTGAGAAACGTCTACGAGCAGCTAAAGAAGGACGGGCACGTCCATCGCGTCTACCTCGGCGTCCAGCTCCAGACGGTGAACCCCACACTGGCTGCAGGGTTGCACTTGCCGCAGGACTGGGGCGTGATGCTGTCGGATGTCACTCCGGGCGGACCTGCCGACAAGGCGGGGCTGCGGATCGCGGACATCGTGTTGAAGATCGGCGGAAAGCCGATCGAAAACGTCCGTGAATTCAGTGCTGCCCTCTATCAACACGCGATTGATGAAGTGGTGGACGTCGAGGCTATCAGGGACAACAGGAAGATCGTAATCCCGGTGAAGCTCGTCAAGCGAACGGACGATCCGAACCGGTTCCTGGAGTTTGTCAACCAGGAAAAGAATCTGATCCGCGAGTGGGGCATCTTCGTGCTTCCGGTGGATCAAAACTTCGTCGACATGCTCCCGACCCTGCGTAAACCGGCCGGTGCCGTTGTTGCAGCCCGGATCGCGGGCCCCAGCGCCGTCACAGACTTCACGGCCGGAGATCTCATTTGCGAGCTGAACGGTCAGCCCGTCGAGGATGTCGTCGCGCTGAAGGCATCCATTGCCAAACTCAACTCCGACGATCCGGTCGTGGTGCAAATTCAGCGCCAGGGCCAGCTCATGTTCGTCGCGTTCGAAATGCCCTGAGGAAGCCGGGCTAGGCCCACCACATCGCGCCTTTCGGTTCGGATGCAACCACCTGCTTGAGGAAGGCGACAGCCTTGTTGAACCCCTCCTCGACGGACAGCAGGCTGTCCTCGTGTTCGATGCTCAGCACGTAGTCGTACCCCACCATGCGTAATGCACTGATGATGTCTTTCCACGTGTCGTAGCTGTGGCCGTATCCAACCGTCCGGAAGATCCACGAACGGTTCAGCTCGTTGCCGTAATGCTTCGTGTCGAGGACGCCGTTCACGCGCGTGTTGGCCTGGTCGACACGGGTGTCCTTGGCGTGGAAGTGATAGATAGCTCCCTTCAGGGCTTTGATGGCTGCGGCCGGATCGATGCCCTGCCAGAAGAGATGGCTGGGATCGAAGTTCGCACCGATCGAGTCGCCCACCGCATCCCGCAACTTGAGGAGAGTCTCGGGGCTGTAGACGCAGAAGCCCGGGTGCATCTCCAGGCAGATCTTGTCGACGCCGTGGTCCCGGGCGAAAGCCGCTTCCTCTTTCCAGTATGGAATGAGCTTCATGTTCCACTGGTAATCAAGGACCTTCAGGAAGTCGTCCGGCCACGGGCAGGTCACCCAGTTGGGGTGCGCGGAGCCGTCCGAATCGCCCGGGCAGCCCGAAAACCCGATGACGCGCGTGATACCTAATCTTTCAGCAAGCAGCACTGTGCTCCTGAATGCCCGGATGTATGCCGCAGCTGTCGCCGGGTTCGGGTGCACGGGATTCCCGTGACAGCTGAGGGCGCTGATAAAAAGACCGCGACTTTCGATCGCCGACTTGAAGGCTTCCAGTTTGCGGGCATCGCCGAGGAGCTCGTCCGGATTGCAGTGCGCCGTGCCCGGATAGCCGCCTGCTCCGATCTCAACCGCGTCGAGCCCCGCTGCTTTGACCTTGTCCAGGGCAGCCTCCAGGGGCAGCCCGCCGAAGAGAACAGTAAGAACGCCCAATTTCATGACAGCACCTCCGGCATCCGCTCGAACTGACCATTGACGGACGCACTGGATTCAGTAGCACACAAGGCGCGCCGGTCACAAGCGAAATACCCCGAACTCACGCGCGCGTGCATGATCTTTTCTTGGATCAAACAGGGGGGTGGCCGGTTAGTAGAGGGTGTGACCCGCCCCGGGCGTTGGCGCGCTCGGGGCAACCGACTAAAACGACACCAGCCAATAGAGGAGCCAAAATGCCCATAGCAGGTTCGAAGGAGCGAACGAGTGAAGAGCGCCAGCGTCACATCAGGGAACTGCAGGAGAGGCTGCAACGCATTTCCGGAGGTCCTTTGTCGATGGGCTTCTCGGAGGATTGCCCGGAGGAAATCCGTGAACGCTTTCTTGAATCGGTGGTGGCTTTTGAGGAGGCCGAGCCGGTAGCCCTGTTCGACGAACTGGTCAGGATGGGACTGCAGTTGCCCGCCCCGGAGGAGATGGATGATGTGCAGCTCAACGAGAAGCTGTGGGAAATCATCCGGCGCATGTCGTTGCTGGGATCCTACTTGCATAACACCGACCATCTCAGCGACCGTGAACTGTACAGCCGGTTGTGGTCGGAAACGCTCAGGGAACCGTCCGTCCTGATGCCGCAGAATCAGAACTACGCCGAACACATCGACATCATAGGCAGCGGAAGCGAGGAAGACATACAGCTCTATCTGAAATACTATGCCGACGAGGAGGCGCGCCAGCACTGGGCGGAGGAATTCCCGGGGGATGCTGTGCCTCCCCACGAGCCTCCGCCATTCGATCGCGACCGGCTCCTGCCGCAGGCCCCGAACGAGAAGCCTCAACCTGTGAGCTGAAAGTAGGTCCGGTCTGTCAGACCGGACTCGAAGTCTCTACATTTCGAACGCCTCGGGTAGCACTACACCTGGTCGCGGGATCGGGATCGCTATCGGGGTCGAAATCGGATCCGGTGTCGAAGAAGACGTATGACCTTTGGGCACGGGCAGTTGGATGTCTACCGAGCCTCCATTGAGTATGCAGGCTGGGCCTTTCGGCTATGTGAACGGCTGACGGCACATCGAAACGCCAAAGATCAGCTTCTTCGGGCTTCACAAGCCGTTCCTTTAAACATCGCTGAAGGGAATGGCAAGGTTACATCGGCTGAGCGGAGACGCTTCTTCGAGATCGCAAGCGGATCGGCACTTGAATGCGGAGCCGTGCAGGATGTACTGGAAGTGTGCGGGGCTCTTTCGCCGGCAGAGAGCGCTGATGCGAAGAGACTCCTTGACCGAATCGTTGCCATGCTGACAAGGCTCGGGCAACGCGGCTATTCGCTTTGAGAGCATCGAGTTTGTTCGGGAGTGACCAAACCGAAAACGATTGCGACCCCGATGCCGATTCCGACAGCGATCGCCCTACAGGTCTGACAAGCTCATGCCGGCGAGCCCGCCAATCCTGATTCGCCTGGCAACACTGCCCGCTACACAGCCGGGAGCGTCCACGGGGCGCGATAGGCGCGCGTCACATACGCAGCCGCCGCGGGGTCGTTTACTATCGTCTCGCTGTCGGAGTCCCAGCAGATCTGCCGTCCCAACCGGAACGCGATGTTTCCCAGGTGGCAGGCAATCATCGAGTAGTGCCCGATCTCGACGTCGGACCGCGGCAACTGGCGGGAACGCATGCAGTCCAGGAAGTTGTTCACGTGCGCCGCGTGAGACTCGTCGTTGACCACGTTCTGCCGCGGAAAGGCGGGCAGCTTGTATTGAGATTTGCCGTTGGCTTTCACGACTTCGGGATCGACCTCCCAGCCGCCCCGGTCGACGACGAGCGTGCCGTTGTTTCCGATAAACTCGACCCCGTGATCGCGCGCCTCCGGCCCGCGGTCGATGGCAGTGGCATGTTCCCAAAGCATCGTGAAACCGGGGTACGACCAGAGAGCCTGCTGGGTGTCCGGTGTCTCCTCCGCGTCGTCAGGGAAACCGAACTTCCCGCCCACAGACACTGCGCAGCTCGGGGCCTTGACTCCCATCCCCCAGTTGGCAATGTCGATCATGTGCGCTCCCCAGTCCGTCATGAGCCCGCCGGAGTAGTCCCAGTACCAGCGGAAATTGAAATGGAACCTGTTCTTGTTGAAGGGGCGCTTCGGGGCGGGGCCGAGCCACATGTCATAGTCCACGCCGGCAGGCGGATCGCCGTCGGGAACCTTGGGGATGTTCCCCATCCATCCCTGGTAGGCCCATGCGCGCACCAGGCGAATCTTTCCCAGTTTGCCGCTCTGGACATATTCCACGGCTTCCGCGTAGTGGGGGGCGCTGCGCTGCTGGGTGCCCATCTGCACAACCCGGTTGTGCTTTCGCGCCGCGGTGACCATCGCCCTGCCTTCACCGATGCTTATGGAGAGCGGCTTCTCCACGTAGACGTCTTTCCCTGCCTGGCAGGCGAGAATCGTGGGCAGCGCGTGCCAATGATCGGGCGTGCCGACGATGACAGCATCGATATCTTTGCGGTCAAGGACCGGGCGGAAGTCGCGCGTGATCAAATCCGGGTTCTGCCCGTGCTGCTTCGTCACCCAGGCGCGAGTCGATGCGGTCTGGCTGTCGTCCACGTCGCACAGCGCGACACACTCGACATTCCCGTTCTTGAGAAAATCGCGCAAGTCTGCCTGCCCCATTCCCCCGCAGCCGATCAGGCCGACGCGGATGCGATCGTTGCTGCCGGAGACCCTGGTCGCCGATGCTGCACTCTGCGCCGCCAGCCTTTCGGGGCGGAGGACTGAAAG
>JAFNAH010000421.1 GCA_017860075.1 Acidobacteriota bacterium
GTCGTCATGATTCTCTCCCCCGCGTGATCATCCGGCATCTCAATCCCTGTGACGGTCGCTGGAGCCGGGCACACCAGGTTCCACGACGTGCCCGCATCCGTGCTACGCCACAATCCGATGCCCTGAGCGTAGATCGTGTCGGGAGCTCCTGGATCGAACACGAAGAAACGGGTCCGCCCGCGCAGGTTGAACATGCGCCACGATCCGCCACCGTCATTGGAGATGTAGGAGCCGGTCATGTCGCAGCCCACGAGCACTCGGTCAGGGTCATGCGGGCTGATGGTCGGCATGAACTGCGCACCTCCCCCTCCGGGCCCGAGGATCGTCCACCTGTCGTTGCGGGCGGTCTTTGCTGCGGTAAGCGGAAACAGGATCAGCAGGCACAGGATGAGGGCCCGCCCGAAGCGGAGAGACGAGGATCGCATTCAAAACCTCCATCTGCGATGGACTTGTTGCGTATGGCACGGCAGGTCGCCGAATGGCAGCCTGCGGCACGTGGCCTGATCACTCGACGGTGATTGCGCCGAGGTCGTACCAGCCGTCAGGCTGGCGGCCCTCGATGGCGAGGCGCACAGCAGGCTCGCCCGTGCGCGGATCCAGCAGGGCGACGGCGAGCTTGTGCGTGCCGGCGGGTATGCCGTAGTCGACGAAAAGCGTCCCCTCGAAAACGGCATCGCCCGGCAGCCATTTCCGTACGTCCACAGGCACACGTACCACCGAGTTGCCGAACCGCACCGCCAGCCAGTACTCCCGGTAGACCGGCGCAACACCCGCGTTGAACCACCACATTTTAAACGGCGCCATCGCACCCGCCTTCACCGACGCCGGGTGCTCCAGCCGTCGGAGAACGAAGCGGTAGCCGATCTGCTTCTGGAACTCCTCAAAATCCTTCTTCCACCCGTCGGGTATCTTTGTCGACTTGAGGTTGATCGTCGTGGCGTGCCAGCGCAGCGCCTGTTCGAGGATCGGCCCCAGATCAAAACCCCACTTCTGCCATGCCCCGGGCGTACCGCACACCTCCAGGGAGACCGGCGAGCGCCGCCACACGTCTTCCAGGCCGCCACGCGCAATCTGCTGCGGGTACACGTCCAGCATGTGGGCGAAGTTCCGTCCCGGGCGTCCCATGTCGCCCCAGCAGTCCAGACGCCATCCGCCGCCGCGGCTCGTCCCGTAAACGAGGGCGTCGAATTCGTCGAAGTTGGTGAGCAGCGGAGTCCTGGTGAAGGCCTTGAAGTAGACATCAAGGAGTGCCTGCTGAACGGACCACTCGGGCAGGTACGGCCCCCATCCTTCTCCCCAGTAGCCGACCGTGGAAATATCAACGGCGTCCAGGTAAGGGTGGCCGTCATAGCGGCGCCCGGCCTCCAGGATGAGAGAGCTCCAGCACTTGACGTACTGTGGATCGTCGGCATCGGGAGACCAGATCTTTCCGTCCTTGTCATCCGGCTTGTTGGCCCGGCGCGCTCCTGAATTCCGGTACCACTCCGGCAGTGCGTTGGACTGATCGTACGGCATCAGCCGGATGTCCAGAGTCTGGCCGTGCTTGCGCGCCTCGTTCAAAGCCGAGTCGATGATATCCCAGCGATACTTGCCCTGTTCGGGTTCCAGTTGCCACCAGAACCAGCGCAGGTAGGCCACGGAAGAGTCAGGAAAGTCGACCGGGCCAGCCGCATCGGCCACGGCCCCTTCGGGCCCGACTTCCGACCAGCGCAGATCAGGGTAGATAGCCTGCCCGCGGAATCTCTGGAAAGTCTGGATTCCCATGCCGGGATTGACGAGCACGTCGTGGATTTCCTTCGGGCGCACGACCACCGTGGCGGATTGCGCGGATGCTGCCACGGAGGCGGTCAACCAAAGCAGGATTCGAATGGTTCTCATATTATTTCTCCTTGCGCGCGCCAGCCGCCCGAGACCTTTGGCGGAGCACTTCGTAGAGCGCAATGCCGGCGGCGACGCTCACGTTGTAGGAGCCGACCTTGCCGCGCAGCGGTATGGAAGCCAGAAAGTCGCACTTTTCGCTCACGAGGCGATGGAGTCCGGACCCCTCGCTACCGACCACAAGGGCGGTCGATACCAGGAAGTCGATCTCCCAGATGGGCTTTTCCGCATCGGCGGACAGCCCGGTAACCCAGTAGCCGCTGCTCTTTATGAGCTCGATGGCCTGGTTCGTATTCGAAACCCGTGCGACCTTCACATGGGTTGCAGCGCCGGCACTGGCCTTGACGGCGGACGCGCTCAGGCCCGCGCTCCTCCGCTGGGGGATGAGGACACCGTCCACGCCGGCCACCTCGGCAGAGCGGAGCGTGGCACCCAGGTTCTGCGGGTCCTCCACTCCGTCGAGGATCAGCAGCAGCCCCGGAGAGGACGCCTGGCGCAATATCTCCTCCGCGCTCATTGTCGCGGCTTCGGAGACATGGCAGATCACGCCCTGATGGCGCCCGCCCCCAGCCTTGCGATCCAGCCATGCCCGGTCCTCGAAGACCAGCGGAGCGCCTGCGTGGCGGGCGAGGTCGATGATAGCCTGGATCCTCGGGCCGGCCAGACCTCGCTGGATGGAAACACGTTCGACCCTGGCAGGATCCGCCTTGAGCGCTTCCATCACCGCGTTGATTCCGTATAGAACCGGCATGTCATTGTCTCTCGATCAGGGCGACCGCCTGCGCCGAGATCCCATCGCCGTGGCCTTCGGCGTTCATCCCTTCGGTCGTTGTGGCTTTGACGCTGACCTGCTCCCGCTGAATCCCCAGCGATTCTGCAATCCGCCTGCGCATCTCAGGCACGAACGCCGCGATCTTCGGCTTCTCGGCGACCAGGACCGCGTCGACGTTGCGCACGATCCAACCTGCCTCAAGAAGCTTTAGCCGGATCACACCGAGGAACTCGAGGCTCGGCCTGTCGCGATGTGCCGGGTCGGTATCCGGGAAATGCTGTCCTATGTCCCCCATGGCGGCGGCTCCGAGCAGCGCGTCGCAGACCGCATGCGTGAGAACATCGGCATCGGAATGGCCCTCGAGCCCTTTTTCGAACGGCACATGAACCCCGCCGAGG
>JAFNAH010000422.1 GCA_017860075.1 Acidobacteriota bacterium
AACTCAGACGAGTTCAGTCAGGCAGGATCACAGGCAGCGTCGAAAAGGCCTCGTCTCCGATGAGGCGCAACGCGATGGCCGATACCAGCGTGTCCGCGTTGCAGTCCAGCGTCCCGCGCCTGCCCGTCAGAGGGCCGGATAAGTAACCGGCGTAGTGCCCCAACGGTTTCAGGCCGGGAATCGTGAGCGCGTTCTGGATCACCGTTCCCGAGGCGTCGCGGGCGGTGCACACTACATTCGCCATCACGAGGGGATTCAGGTTGGCTATCGCAAAAGCGGTGTACAGCGGTCTGCCGGTGGGGGTGATCGTGGTCACGTCGAAGGGGATCAGGAAGTGGGAGTAGGCCTCGCCCCTCTGCACGGCGGCCTCGTAGTAGTTGCCGCTCGGGGCCGCATTACGGAATACAGCCTGCGTTTCCACTGATGAGCCCGCGGTCACGAGCGCCCAGCCCGACTGAATCGGCGCACTGGCGTCCCTGACCTCGTAATCCCTCCTGCCCAGGGCGGGGATATTGTCGGTCAGCGTATTCACTCTCCCGAATCCTCCTGTGAGAGGGACTGCGACGGGTGAACCATCGTCGCTATAGAAGGCGATGGACAAATCGCTCTCGCGCTTCGCCCAGCTGACGGCGAAAATCTCTGTGGTCCATACGCCCCCAAACGCGATGTGAGGCAGCGGCCGGATGAGGCAACCAGTGCCCTCAGGGCAGGCAGAGGAATCTAACTGGCGAACCGGCACGGACACCCCGGCCACCGTGAATGCACCAATTCGAGCCGGGCCGGGATTGTCGCCGGCCACTACCGTCACCTCCGCCGAGCCGATTCCTTCGGAGCTCCCCGAAACAGTCAACCAGGCAGGCAAGCCAAAGATCGACCAGGCGCAATCACTGCCGGTTTGGATGGACATGGTCAGATTACCACCTGCAGCTGCTATACCCAGGCTGGGTGCGCTGACGGCATAGCTGCAGGAGGCGTGGCTCGCGGTTGCACCCAGGAGGATGAAGACGGCGATGAGCGCAGCCCCGCAAACACGGGCGGGGGAAAAGCCGCTCCCCCTCGTAGTAAAATTTGCCTCTGAGATTGCATCAGGATAATCCATGTCGCACCTCCCGTGCACTTGGATCGACGTTACGCCGATGCCTCATTCCAAATCAACGGAAAAAGCGCGGTGACACGCAGCAACGGTGCCAGGTCTCCGGAATCCGGTTTTGCGCGTCAGCGACGTGTCGCAGTACCCAGCATTGGGCTGCGCAAAACCGGATTCCGGAGACCTGGCACCCAACAGTTGACATTCAGGGAAGGGGTCTATTAGGATCGCCACCGTCACCGCAAGCGCTTGCAGAAGACGATTGCGCGGGGCAAGATAGCACGCCCCGACGGCCTGTCGAACGCCAGAGGAGGCGTCCTGCGAGGATGTCATCGCCGACGAAAATCCACATGTCAGCTCGCGCGTCCCGCGCGTGAGCAAACTGAGAGGCTATGGCTACCAGAATCAGGACCTGACAATCACCAAGACTTTTGACATCAAGGAAGAGATCCGGATCCAGCTGCGGGCCGACATTTTCAACCTCTGGAACTGGCACCACTTCGGCACGCGGTTCGACACCTCGATCAACAGTCCCGGCTTCGGGACGACGTGGGGGGCAAGCGATCCGCGATTTATCCAGTTGGGCGCCAAGTTCGTCTTCTGAGACTGCGAGGCGGGCGGGGTCGCCGGGCTCCGCTCGCCGGACTGACAACCCGAGACCTCGGCCGCCGCAGGGCGGTTCTGAGAGTTTTTCTCTGTCTGTCGCTTGTTCATTTCAATTCGGAGATCACTGGACATGAGCCTCCCAACCTCCCGCGAACTCTTGTTGAGTGCGATTTCCTGTCAGACTCCGTCAAGGGTTCCCTGCTGCCTCATGAGCTTCCGGATCATGCGAGATCGCTGTCGCGACTGGTACGAGGTGGCGGAGCGGGAGAAAGAAATGGGTCTGGACCCGATGTTGTTCGTCCCGCCGGCGGAGCGGCACGAAAGACCGGAGCATCCTGAACTGCGCGGTCTGCCCATCCGGTTCCGGCCTGAGGTAATCACGCGCGAATGGAAAAACCAGCCGGCGGACGCTCCCTACCCGCTCCTCCACAAGAGTTATGAAACCCCTGCCGGCGTTCTATCCACAGTCGTGCGTCAGACCGGGGACTGGCCGCATGGCGACCACATCCCATTTGTTGATGACTACCAGATTGCCCGGGCCGAGAGGAACCTGGTGACGGCGACACAGGATCTGGAAGCCCTTCGTTACCTGCTGGTCCCTCCCGCGGCGGAGGACATCGCCGCTTTCCGCCGGCAGGCAGAAGAGGCGCGCCGTTTCACACAGAAACGCGGGATGCTGACTTCCGGCGGCTGGGGGGTCGGTGCCGACATGGTGGGTTGGCTGTGCGGATTGGAAAACATGGTCTATCTCGCGGCGGACAGCCCTGAATTCCTCGAGGCGCTGTTCGAGATGATCGGAGCATGGAACCGGGAACGGATGGCCGTCATTCTGGAATCAGGCGTGGATCTCTATATCCGACGCGGCTGGTACGAATCATGCCAGTTCTGGTCTCCCGCGCTATACCGCCGGTTCATTCTCCCTCACCTCAAACGTGAAGCCCGGATGGCGCACGAGGCGGGCTGCAAGTTCGGTTACATTATGACGATGTCTACGCGGCCGCTCCTGGATATGTTTGTGGAGGCCGGCATAGACGTTCTGATCGGCATCGATCCATCTCCGGCCGCTCAGAACGATCTGCCGCTGATGAAGGAGAAGTTTCGCGGCAAGATCTGCATCTGGGGAGGAATTGACGCAGCTCACACGATAGAGTTGGGAACCGCTGAGGAAGTCCGCCGCGAAACCGAGAAAGCTCTTCATTTGCTGGGGCCGGACGGGTTTGTCTTGTCGCCGGTGGACAACATCACCGTGGATACCCCGCAGACCTGGTCGAACCTTCGCGTCATGATCAGGACTTGGCAGGAATTCTCGAGGGGCGGCTCTTAGAGCGGCAAGGGAGGTACGGATGAA
>JAFNAH010000423.1 GCA_017860075.1 Acidobacteriota bacterium
GCAGCAGGGCTCGGAGCTTCTCTTCCCCAACTACTTTTCGTCGCAATTCCTCGACAACGGCCGCCCGGTCCAGGGCAGGCTTGAGGAACCCGGCATGCTCGTTCCCCGGCTTCTCGCGCGTGCTCCGAACGAGCTCATCGGTACATTCGCAGCGGCCTGGGACGACTCCGGCCTTCACAACGAGACCTTCTGGCTGGGGTGGGTGATGGTCAGCCAGTACGGCTGGTCCCCGAGCGGGCCCCGCGCCGAGGAGGTTACCGCCGACTTTATGGATACCTTCTATGGACCCGGCAACCAGGAAATGATCGAGGTCTACCGGACGCTCATGGAAGGCGCCCGGTTCTATGAATCGAGTCTCGACCGGGTTCCCGCGACGCGGCTCAAGCCTACCTACGGCAGTTGGGCCGGCCCGGGGCGTGATACCACCCGGATCGACCTGAAGATCGAGCCGCCTCCGCTGCCGTTCGCGTATGACGAGACGATGGTGGTAGATCGAACCTTCTCCCGCCGATATTCTCACGTCCTCGGCCAGATGCCGGAAGTGCGGCGAAGGTTAGACCAGGTGATTGGGCTTCTGCAGGGGAAACTCGGCACGGTGCAGAGGAACCGCTACAACCTGGAGGTCCTGCTCTCAATAGCGCGGTTCGAGCGCCACTATGTGACGCTGCTGGAATCGCTCGTCAAAGTCGAGGAGCTTATGCTCCGCGCCGCCGAGGCACAGAGCCAGGAAAGGGCACGCGACGCCGTTTCATCGCTGTCGGAGGCACACCGCACAGTCCGGGAGTGTCTTGCCGACAGGGCGACGATGTGGTCCGACGTGGTGGCCACGTGGGAGAAGAGCCGCTATCCCAAGGGCAGGTCGGTCGGCGGGCGGGACTTTGTCCATATCCTCGACGACCTGAAAGACCACCACGCGGATCGGAGAGCCGGCCTCGATTACATGCTCGAGCCGCTCGAGAATATAGGGCTGGAAACGTGGAACGACGGCCTCGCGAAATTCGTCCGCACGTATGCAGGCAGTCGCGGCCTCCAGGTCCCGGACCTGAAGTAGATGCGGCCTGCGCACCTCCAGCACAAGCAGGTCAGGTCCGTTGGGCCTGACCCTTGATCGAACAGGGTCCGCTCTGACAGACCGGACCTACCGGACCGGACCTGCTTCACACAACAGGATCAAGGGTTCTGGCGCCGGTTCCCGATGGCGTGGCGGTAGACCATCTCGTACTGCCGGGCGGATTTCTCCCAGGAGAAATCCTGGGCCATGGCCGAACGCCTCAGTTGGGCAACGTGATGAGGCCGGTCGTACCAGGTCGACACGGCCCAACCGATCGTGTCGTGCAGGGCCTGCGGTGTGGGCACCATGAATTTGAACCCTGTTCCATCACTAGTACTCTCGTTGTAGTTCTCGACCGTATCCTCGAGGCCGCCGGTCGCACGGACGAGCGGAAGCGTGCCATACTTCAGCGAGTACATCTGGCTGAGGCCGCAGGGTTCGTATATCGAGGGCATGAGGAAGAAGTCGCTGCCCGCTTCGACCCAGTGGCTGAGCTCGTTGGAGAAGCCGATGTGAACCCCGACCCTGCCGTGGTGGCGCACTGCCAACCATCGGAAAAAGTCCTCGGTGGAGGAATCCCCCTGCCCCAGAACCACCAGCTGGAACACCATGTGGTTCAGCGCCCAGGGAATCGCCTCCCGGATGAGATCCATCCCTTTCTGCTGCGCGAAGCGCGAAACAATTCCGAAAATGGGCCAGTCCGGCCGGACGTCCAGACCCATCCGCTGCTGGAGCGCCGCCTTGCAGACCGCCTTCCCCAGCAGGTTGTCCGCAGAATAGCGCTCGGGAATGAGCATGTCCGTCTCGGGATTCCAGTGCTCGTAATCGGCCCCGTTCAGGATGCCGAATAGATCGGCCCGCCGGTTGAAGACATAGGGCGCCAGGCCTCTTCCTCCGATCGGCCCCAGTATCTCGAGAGCATAGGTCGGCGAAACGGTCGTGAGCGCGTCTGCGAACCAGATGCCGGCTTTGAGCAGGTTCAGGTTGCCGTGATCTTCAAACTTGTCCGGATGTAAGTGCTCCAGTCCGACGCCGATATATGGGAAGACACTGGGGTGGTAGACGCCCTGGTACCCGATGTTGTGGATTGTGAGCACGCCGGCCGTCCCGGATAGCGGCGAGAGCTCGCGGTCCCAGGTCTTGAGAAACACCGGGACCAGCGCCGTCGGCCAATCGTGGACGTGCATGACGTCGGGTATGAACCCCGTATCCTTGCAGATCTGCAGCGCCGCCTTGGAAAGCAGCGCATAGCGGAAGGCGTTGTCCGTGTATTCCCCCCACGGCTGGTCGTAGATGCCGGGGCGTCCGAAGAATCTTTCGCAGTCGACGAACCACACCGGGACCTGGCCGTCCAGTTGCCCCTGGTTGAGACCGACCCATTGCTCTTCACGGTTTCCCATGTGGATGCAGGCAGGCTGAACGAACTCGATGCGGTACTTGGCCCGATCGATGCTGCTGTAAAGCGGGATCAGTACCCGCACGTCGTGCCCGTGCAGGCGCAAAATCTTGGGCAGGGATCCCACGACGTCTGCAAGCCCGCCAACCTTGGCAAACGGTGCACACTCGGAAGCAACGAACAGGATCTTGAGCGGGAGCGTATCGTCTCGAGGTCCCGAGCTTGAGCCGCTGTCAGTATCCATGTCTCTCTCCATTTCCCCCTCCTGTCACTCGCTGACCTCGAACCGGCCGTTCAGGCGTATGTCCTTCGAAGAGGCGCCGATCATGACCTCGAAGGCCCCGGGCTCGACAACACGGTCCAGGTGCCGGTTCAGCAACGAGAGATCCTCCGGGCCGAGCGTGAACTCGACATCGCTCTTCTCACCCGGTTGAAGAGCGACCCTGCGGAACCCCCTGAGCTGTTTGACCGGCGTGACCACAGAGCTTATGACGTCCCTGACGTACAGCTGCACGACCTCGACACCCTTGCGCGCCCCGGCATTCCGGATCGAGGCCGTCACATGCACGGTGCCGCCCGGCCCGATCGTCTT
>JAFNAH010000044.1 GCA_017860075.1 Acidobacteriota bacterium
GCGGAACTGGTTCAGCTCGCGGCTGCCTGCAAAGCTGAGATGGACCGCCTCGCTGTACCCGAGTCCCATGAGGGATCGTCGGGCGGCCGTCTCGCAGGCAGACACAGGCGAAGGAGTTCCGGCGATCCGGGCAGCCGGCATCGTCGTCGGGATATTCTGATAGCCGAAGAAGCGTGCCAGTTCTTCGATCAGGTCAGCCTCGAGTTCCATGTCGGCGCGGTAGGTGGGACATATCACCAGCCATCGCCCCTTCCCTTTTCGCTGCAACCTGAAGTTGAGCCGCTTGAGGGTCGCCTCGACAAAACCATCCTCAAGGCGAACGCCGAGGAGTCTCTCCGCACGTTCCTTTCCGAGTTCGATCCGGACGGGTTCGAGTTTCCCGGGATTCACGTCCTGCAGGCTTCCTGCCAGGCGGCCTCCGGCATGCTCCCCGATCAACCGGGCCGTCCGTCCAATGGCAGCTACCGTACCGTCCCAGTCGACGCCGCGCTCGAACCTGTAGCTCGCCTCTGTGGAAAGGCCGAGGCGTTTCGAAGTCCGCCGGATCGAGGGAGGCGAGAAATACGCGCACTCCAGGAGCACCCTTCCGGTCTTCAGCGAGATTTCAGAATGAAGACCTCCCATGACGCCGGCGATCGCCACCGGGCCCGCCCCGTCGTTGATGAGCAGCATCTCCGCGTCGAGCAATCTCTCCAGCCCGTCCAGCGTCACGATCTTCTGCCCGTCCGCCGCCCGGGAAACAATGATTCTGCCGCCGCTGAGGAGATCAAAATCAAATGCATGCAGCGGATGGCCTGTCTCCAGCAGCACGTAGTTTGTGATATCGACGATGTTGTTGATCGGCCGCATTCCACAGGCATCGAGGCGCTTCTGCATCCACCCGGGCGATGACTCCACCCTGATCCCGTCAAGGACCAGTCCGCAATAGCGCGGGCAGAGCTGCGGGTCGCGGATTTCGATGGAGTACGGGATCCTCTCGACCCGGAGTCGCATTCTCGACCGCGCGGGAGGCAAGCGGAGGGGGCGATCGTAGAGGGCCGCCAGTTCGCGAGCGACGCCGACGTGATTCAGGCAATCCGGGCGATTGGCGGTGACCTCAACCTCGAGGACCGTGTCCCCGTCGCAGGCGGAGATCCCCTCAACGACGAGGCCTGCCATGGTCAGGTCATCCCGGAGCTTCTGTGGGCTCTCCGGGAGTTCGATGTAATCCTTCAGCCAGTCGATGCTGATCTTCATTGCACAGGCGCTCCGTTCAGAACTGACGCAGGAACCGCAGATCGTTCTCGAAGAAGAGGCGGATGTCCTCGACGCCGTACTTGAGGATAGCGACCCGGTCGATGCCCATTCCCCAGGCGAAGCCGGAGTAGCGGCTGTCGTCAACCCCGGACATCCTGAGCACCTTCGGGTGAACCATCCCCGCACCGAGGATTTCGATCCAGCCCGTCTGCTTGCAGATGCGGCAGCCCTTGCCGAAACAGAAAATGCAGCTGATGTCGACCTCGGCACCCGGTTCAACGAATGGAAAGTAACCGGGACGCAGCCTCATTTGCGTGTCGGGGTGGAAGATGCGCTTGAGGAACATTTCCAGGGTTCCCTTCAGGTCCCCCATCGTAATTCCCTCGTCGACGGCGAGGACATCCACCTGAAAGAACATCGGGGAGTGCGTCGCGTCGAAAGGATCGCGGCGATACACCCTGCCGGCGCTGACGGCGCGCACCGGAGGTTTCATGGTTTCCATCGCGTGAACCTGCACCGTGGAGCAGTGCGTTCGCAGGAGCCTCAGCGCCGCTTCGTCGAAGTAGAAGGTGTCTTGCGCGTCGCGAGCCGGATGTCGGCGGGGCATGTTGAGCGCCTCGAAGTTGTAGTATTCGGTCTCCACCTCCGGGCAGTCGAAAACACGGAAACCCATGCTGACGAATATCTGCTCGATCTCGGCCTGGAGCCGCCGGATCGGGTGCTCCCACCCGAGCGGATATGGGAATCCGGGCCGGGTTACATCGACCGATTTCCTGGCTATCTCCTGCTCACGGGCCGCCAGTTTGAGGCCGTCGAGCAACTTCGCCATGCGCTCCTCGACGCGCACCCGAAGCTCGTTCATCGCCTGGCCGAAAGCAGGACGGTCCTCCCTGGGCATGTCGCGCAGCCGCTTCATGCTCGCCGTGATCAGGCCTGTTTCACGGGCCAGCCACTTGTTGCGCACCGCGGCGTAGGTGTCCATGTCCCGGACGGATGCCAGGTCCTTTTCAAATTGATCCGTCAGATCTCTGATCTGGTCGATCATGCGGGATATCCATCAACAAAAAAGCCCGGCGCTTGAGGCACCGGGCGTTCATACTCCTGAGCTTCGAAATGACTCCTCAGGCCGCCGCCAGCGCCGCTTTGGCTGTTTCCGCGAGGCGCGCGAACGTCTCGGGGTCCTTGGCGGCGATATCGGCGAGCACCTTGCGGTCGAGCAGTACCCCTGCCTTCTTCAGCCCGCTGATGAAACGGTTGTAGGAAAGGCTGTGCTGCCGTGCGGCCGCCCCCACGCGGATGATCCACAGGCTGCGGAAGTCCCTCTTCTTCGCCCGGCGATCCCGATAGGCAAAGCGCAGCGCGCGATCGACCGACTCTTTTGCGGATCGGTGAAGCTTGCTTTTTGTCAGCCGGTAACCCTTGGCCAGCGTGAGGATCTTCTTCCTCCGCTGAACCCTCTTGCTTCCTCTCTTGACTCTCGGCATTGCGAACTCCTGTCTGTAATTGCCTGCGAC
This sequence comes from Acidobacteriota bacterium, assembly GCA_017860075.1. Lineage (GTDB taxonomy): Bacteria > Acidobacteriota > UBA6911 > UBA6911 > UBA6911 > JACADW01. Next base: position 2,751 of record JAFNAH010000044.1, read on the forward strand.
CGGCAACATCCCGCGTTTTCATGCCCGCGGGCGGTCGTCTCCGGTGCCCTGTGCTGCCTTGCCTAAATGTTGAGCATCCGTTTCACACGGGCCCTGTCCGCCTTGCTGACCGTGGTCACGGTTGTGAGTTTGCGCACCCTCTTGCGCGGCTTCTTGGTCAGGATGTGTCTTGCATGGCTCCTCCGGCGCATCAGTTTCCCGCTGCCGGTAACCTTGAACCGTTTTGCGGCGCTCTTGCTGGTCTTCCTCTTATTCACGCAGATTACTCCTTCGCTATGGTGCCTGCTCCAAAAACGTATTTTCCCCCGGGTCCGGCTACTTCTTCTTCGGCGCCAGAATCGCTACCAGCGCGTAACCTTCCATCTTCGGAGGTCGCTCGATCTCGACAAGATCCTTGATCTCATCAACCAGTCTGGCCAGGAGCCTCTGGCCCAGTTCCTGGTGCGTCATCTCGCGTCCGCGGAATACCACGGAGGCTTTGGCCTTATTCCCCTCACTCAGGAACCGGAGTATGTGGTTCTTCTTAAATTCGTAATCGTGGTCATCAGTCCGCGGCCTGAATTTCACTTCCTTTATGATGACCTGCTTCTGGTGTTTCTTGGCCTCGTGCGCACGCTTGCTTTTCTGGTACTGGAACTTCCCGTAGTTCATGATCCGGCACACGGGCGGGTTGGCTTCCGGAGCAACCTCGACGAGGTCCAGTTCACGCGCTCGGGCCTGCACGATGCCCTCCTCGGGAGTCATGACCCCCAAGTTCCCGAGCTCATCATCCACGACTCGAACCTGCTTGGCCCGAATCATCTCGTTGACGCGAACCCTCACTTGCTGTCTTGTGGTGATTGTCATCCTCCTTCTTGCTCCGGGGATCGCCGCGGGATAGGCCGGTCGTTCAGGGCTTGACCGATCTCGCCTCGATGTACCCCGTGATTGTCGCCACGAAGCTCTCTACGGACTGGGCCCCCTTGTCCCCCTCAGAACGGCTTCGAACCGATACCTGGCCCGACTGTGCCTCCTTGTCGCCCACTACGAGCATGAAAGGTACCTTCCTGGCCTGGGCCTCACGAATCTTGTACCCCATCTTCTCGTTTCTGTCATCCAGTTCGACACGCAGCCCGGCGCTTGTCAGCCGGTGGAAGAGCTGTCCGGCATAGGGCTGATGCCTTGCGGCGATCGGTATGACGGTCGCCTGAACGGGCGCCAACCAGACCGGAAACGCCCCCGCGAAGTGCTCGATGAGAACTCCCATGAAACGCTCCACCGACCCGAGCAGGGCGCGGTGAAGCATGACCGGCTGGTGCGGCTGGCCGTCCGGGCCGATGTAGGCGAGGTCGAATCGCTTGGGGAGCGTGAAATCGAACTGCACCGTGGAGAGCTGCCATGGCCGGCCGATCGCGTCGATCAGCTTGACGTCGATCTTGGGCCCGTAGAACACGGCCTCGCCCTCCATCCGCTTCCACGCCATTCCCTTGGCGGTCATCGCCTCCACCAGGGCACTTTCGGCCATCTGCCAGTCTTCCTCGGTCCCTGCATAGTCCTGTTTCCTGGACTCGTCCCGGACAGAAAGCTCCACCTGGTATTTGTCGAAGGCGAAGGCCTGCATGACGAAGAGCACGAGATCGAGGAGGTCCGCAATCTCTTTGTAGACCTGCTCCCTGGTGCAGAAGATGTGCGCGTCATCCTGTGTGAAACCGCGCACTCGGAGCATCCCGTGCAGGACTCCGCTCTTTTCATGGCGGTAGACAGTCCCGAACTCCGCGAACCGAATCGGGAGGTCCCGGTAGCTGCGCATCGCGGACTTGTAGATCTGGATGTGCCCGGGGCAGTTCATCGGCTTGATGACAAACTCCTCGTCCTCGATGTCGAAAACGTACATGTTTGCGCGGTAATAGTCGTAGTGCCCGGAGGTCTTCCACAGCGCGCCGCGAGCGATGTGTGGCGTGGTCACGAACTCGTACCCGCGGTCCAACAGTACCTGCCGGAGAAAATCTTCTATTACCAGCCGCACCCGCGTACCCTTCGGATGCCAGAAGATCAGGCCGGGCCCTGCCTCCTCGGAGACGCTGAACAGATCCAGCTCGCGCCCGAGCTTCCGGTGATCGCGTTTCCTGGCTTCCTCGAGTTGCGTCAGGTGCGCCTGCAATTCATCCGGAGTCAGGAAGGCGGTCCCATAGATTCGCTGCAGGCGTCGGTTGCTTTCGTCTCCCTTCCAGTGTGAACCCGCCAGACTCATGACCCGAAACGAGTCAGGATGTATCAGCCCGGTCGAATAGACGTGCGGGCCGAGGCAGAAATCCACGAGGTCGCCCAGACGATAACAGGAGAGTTGCTGACCTGCTCTGTCCTCGATCAATTCGACTTTCAGATCCTCGCCTTTGCCGGAGAAAAGCTCGACAGCTTCTTCCTTGGCGACTATGCGGGGCTGATATTCAAGATCCCGCAGCGCCAACTCCCGCATCTTCGCCTCGATCTTCGGCAGATCGTCCTCGGTGAAGTTGGTCGGGCGATCGAAATCGTAGAAGAATCCATCGCCGACCGCAGGCCCGATCCCAAGGTGCGTACCAGGAAAGAGAGAGCAGACCGCCGCTGCCATGAGGTGTGATGTACTATGGCGGTAAATCTCCAATGCTTGTGCCGGGTCTGTTACTTCGCCGATCTTCCCGTCTGCGTATCTGACCTTCAAACCCATTTCTATAAACCGCCCTCTACTGCCGCCGCTCTATGGTCCAGGCGCCGCGCTCAGTTTCCACGCTTATATCAAAATGTGAATCGGACAAGGGGAGTTGATCTGGTTGTCGAGGCGAACATCATTTCGGCTTTCCCGGACGGGACCGCTTTCCCTTCGGGAATCAATGGTAGGCGCGAGCGGATTTGAACCGCTGACCCCTTCCGCGTCAAGGAAGTGCTCTCCCCCTGAGCTACGCGCCTGAAAACGAAGCAGTTAGCCTAGCAGATCACTACCGGAGTGTCAACCGTTTCCCGATCCGACAAAGGCCTGCACGGACGGCCGCGCATCCCGCCCCTGTTTCACGCGGCCTTCTTCAACGGAACCGTCCCCCTGGTAAGCACCTCGATGGCCCGGTCCATCTGGTCTCTCTGGATCTTTTCCTGAAGCTCCCGGTACTTGGCGATATCTTCCTTTGTATCGTAGATCGCCTCGACCAACAGCTCCTGCTGGGTCTCGTCGTCAGGAGCCTCGACATCAGGCTTGATGCCTGCATTCCGGATTGTCTCGTCCTGGATCATCTTCCCGTCAGGGGTGAATATCTTCGAAGTGGAGAGGAACAACACGGCGCCGCTCCTGAGCGCGATCTGATCCTGGATGGATCCGATCCCGAAGGACTTCTCCCCTACAAGGACCGCACGTTTGTGGGCCTTGAGCGCCCCGGCGGCCACTTCGGCCGCGCCCGCGGTCGATTCGTTGAGCAGGACCACCATTGGCATATCCGTCAGGAATTCCGTTGTGACGGCCGCCACTTCCTTCATCCGCTCTCCCCGCCGGTTCTGGCAGTAATAGATCACCCCATCCTTAAGGAAGAAGTTTGCCAGTTCGGCTCCGCTCCGGGCCTCTCCCTCGGCGCAATCCCTCACGTCGAGAATGAGTTTCTGTGCCCCGGCGGACACGAGGGTTTTGAGCTTCACGCGGACATCGCTCACGATCGAACCGGCCAGCGACGGCACTTGAAGCACGCCTATGCCTCCGTCAAGCATGCGCGACGCAGGGGCGGCAGGCACGTCCGGCTTGCGTACAATCTCGATGTCAAGGGGCTTGGTGCGGGCGCCGCGGAAGACTGACACTTTCAGTTTCGAATCGGGAGCACCGCGCAGAAGGCTCTCGGCCTCGAGGATGCTCTTATCCTCGACTCCCGATCCGTCGAGCGCCATGACATAGTCGCCCGGCCTGATCCCTGCGGCTTCGGCAGGGCCTCCCTTCTGCACAGAGACCACGAATATCACATTGGCACGCTTGGACAGCACCATTCCCGCACCGGCCGAGGCTTCGGCCCGGCGCTTCTGAAGCGCTTCATACTGCGCCTTGGTGAAAAAGCTGCTGTAGGGATCGAGCGCGTCGATCATCCCGCGCATGGCGCCGTCCTGAACCCGGTTCATGTCGGGCGACTCGACATAATCCTCGTTGATCTTCTTCAGGGCATCCATGAACACGGCGAGTTCCTTGTACGCCTCGTCCTTGGCGACGACACGCCCATAGAACGCCGCCATCAGGCCGTACGTAACCACCACGGCCGACAAAAAAAACACAAAAGTCTTTCCCTTTTGCAGCATTGAACCTCCAGAGAGCGCAACACTTGATTATATAGAAACAGCCGGTCGGCGGCAACGGCGATTTGGCTCTAATCGCTAAAGTTTCAGGCACTTCCGTTTGAAGGCGGTTGCCGTCCCTGCTGGTGGATTTCATACATGGCAGCTGCCAGGGGGAGGTCATCGCGCCTTGAACTGCCTGGGGCCTTATGGTCCAATGGCCCCGTGAAAAGCGGACGCTTGCTTGCATTGGACTACGGCGCGCGCAAAGTCGGGATCGCGCTCTGCGACGAAATGGGGATTGCCGTTCAGCCGGCCCCGGCACTCGCCAACAAAGGACGCAGGGATCTCGTGGCCCGGATCCGCCGCCTCGTCGAACAGTACGGCATCGAGGGGGTGGTGATCGGCCTGCCTCTCAATATGGACGGCACGGCAGGCGAATCAGCAGCCGAAGCGAGGAAGTTCATGCAGACTCTGGAGGCTGAGCTGAACCTCCCGCTGACTGCGATCGACGAGCGGCTGACTACCGTCGAAGCCGCCGAACTCTGGAAAAAGATGAGTCCACGCCGACAGAAGAAGTACCGCAGCGTCGACTCGCTTGCAGCTGCTCTGATTCTTCAGAGATACCTGGACGAAAAATGAGCGTCGTTTTCCGCACGACAATCTGGTCCGCGCTGGCCCTGGTTCTGATCGTCGCGGCCAGCCTGGCCTGGATGCACGCAGAGATCACGGCCCCCTACTACGGTGCGAGATCCCCGGAGGTCTTCGTGGAAATCGCCAGCGGGGCCGGAGCTCATTCCGTCGCCGCACAGCTCGCAGCCGCAGGCGTGATCAGAAATCGGCTGCTCTTTGAGATCTATGTGCGCTGGACCGGTATGGACAGGCGGCTCAAAGCGGGCGAGTACCGTTTCGCTGCCCCGGCCGCTCCTGCCGAGGTCGTGCGACGCATCGTGGCCGGGGACATCTTCTTTCACTCAGTCACCCTCCCGGAGGGACTGACGGCCCGGGAGGCCGTCTCATTGATCGCTCAGGCCGGTATAGGCGACGCACGGGAACTGGAGCAGGCGCTACAGCGGGTGGATTGGATCGCGGACCTCGATCCCGCAGCGACATCCCTCG
>JAFNAH010000424.1 GCA_017860075.1 Acidobacteriota bacterium
CTGGAACAGTCGGGCCCAGGATGCATCGCAGATCGCGTTGGCGATGACCGCTCCCACGGGAACGATAGCCGGTTCTCCCCCACCTTGAGGAGGCAGCTCATCGTTCTTGATGAGAATCGTCTCGACTTCAGGCGACCGGCAAGAACGAGGCAGTTCGCAGGAGTCGAAATTCCGATCCAGCGCATCGCCACCCTTGAAGCGCACTTCCTCCGACAGCGTGCAGCCGGGGCCCATCATCGTGCACAGCCGATTCTATCAGAGCAATGAAACCTGGAAAGGGAAAACGCGCGATGGTTGGATGCTCATACGTGCCTGGTGTCGGAGGCGAAACCGCTCTGGCGGATGGGTGCTGAACTTCAGGTGATCACTGCGCATGTCCGGTTCCCGGACCAGTAAGCGTTTGGATGGCTTTCCTGAGCTGCTCTTTCGTTCCACTGAGTACCAGCCTGTCACCGCTGACGATCTGCTCATCCGGCCCGGGATTGTTCAGCGTCCTGTTCTCGCGGATGATGCCGAGGATGAGCACCCCCGTATCGCTTCGCAGCCGGCTGTCCGCCACTGTTGTGCCGTTCCAGGGAGATCCCTGAGGTACGTCCCATGTCTCGGTGTAGACGTCCACGTCGCTGCTGAGCCGGATTCTCGGCACGGTGGCGCGGTCCTCGCGGAAGATCCCGAACCTGAGATCCCGAATCGATTTGATTTCCGCGGCGACCAGGGCGCGCGGCGCGTTGTAGACCCGCAGAATCCGGGTTACCAGCTCCAAAGCAGCCTCGAACTCCTCGGCGATGACCTCCGTGGACCCCGTGTCCCAGAGCGCATCCATGTCCGCGACGTACTTAGTGCGCGTGAGTATGACCAGTTCGCGATTCATCCGGCGAGCGACGCCGACCGCCAGGCGGGCGGCGAACGGATCGGAGATGGCAAAGACGATCACCCGCGCGCGGTGAATCCCTGCCAGTTCGAGGATGTGGGCACTGGAGCAGTCGCCGAACAGCACCGGCTCTCCCTCATCCCGGGCCTCGGTGACACTCTGGGCGTTCAGATCGAGCACTATGTACGGAATCCTGTTGGCCTTCAGCACCCTCGCTATGTTCCGCCCGCCCACTCCGAAGCCGCAGATGATCACGTGATCCTCGAGAACGGCGGGAGCCGCAAGACCCAATTCCGTCGCTTTCGCCCAGGTGGGCCATTTGGTCTGTTGCCAGTCACGCCGGCCGACCAGTCTGCGAGCGACGCCAAACAGAACCGGTGTGAACACCATCGTCAAAAGCGAGGAGGTCAGGAGGGTCTGGTAGGCTCGCGCAGTCACCAGGCCGACGGCTGCCGATGCCTGCAGGATAATGAATGAGAACTCCCCGATCTGGGCCAGTGCCACTCCCGTGAGAATTCCCACCTGGAGAGGAACCCGGCTGGCGACGGCTGCCACGGTAGTAATCAAGGCCTTGCCGATGATCAGCGCCGCCGACATGCCCAGGATCGCGGGCAGGTTGCGCACAATCACCACGGGATCAACCAGCATGCCCACCGATATGAAGAACAGGCTGTTCAGGCTGTCCCGGAAAGGCCGGACCTCCGCGAAGATCTGGTGGCCGTATTCCGATTCGGAGAGGATCAACCCGGCCAGGAAAGAGCCCAAAGCCAGGGAGATGCCGGCGATTGAAGTCACCCACGCGGTTCCCAGGAACATGAAAACCGAGGTGATCAGGAAGAGTTCTTTGCTCCGGGTACGAAGGATTCCTCCCAACAGGATAGGGAAGAGGTAACGCGCTACCATAACAACCGCGGCGATGATGACTGCTGCTTTCCCGAGCGCCGTAAGGACGGCGGGGAGCACGGCTTTGCCCGACGCCAGAAGCGGGATCGCCACTATCATCGGGACCGTGCACAAGTCCTGGAAGATCGAAATGCCGAGGCCGATCCGGCCGTGCAGCGAATCAACCTCGCTGCGTTCCGCCAGCATCTTCATCAACACGGTCGTGCTGCTGACGGCGATCAGGATCCCGTAGATCAAACCGGTTCCCGTTGACACACCGAGGTGGCGAGCCAGGAGAATCACGGGGATCGCGGTGCCCGCCATCTGCAGTGGGCCGGTGATAAACACCGCCACCCGGGTCTCCATCAGTTTCTTCAGGGAGAACTCGAGGCCAAGCGAAAACAGCAGGATCATCACCCCCAGGATCGCCAGGGTGTTGACGTTCGTCACATCGCGGATCAGGCTCAGGCCAAACGGGCCGATGAGCACGCCGCTCAAGACAAAACCCACTATCGGCGATTGCTTCAGGCGGTGGAAGAGATACACAACGGGCGCCGCGCACCCGAAGACAACCACAAGATCTCCCAGAATGTGGATCTCATCCATGATCGCGGTTGCGTCGGCAACGCGTCGGCTACCAGGTCACCTCAAACTCATACAGATCGTCGCCCCCTGCGGGGTCTTGGATCAGTACGGTCAGGGTGTACCTGTTGTCCGCGGTGGGTTGGCGAACGATCTCGACGGTTCCTCTGCCCTTCAACTTCGTCAGGTTGGCCTGCACCGGCTGCTGAGGAAGTGGCGCCGGCAGCTCATAGGTGGCATCCTGGATGTATCTGTCTTCCAGGTGACTTATCGAGACCTGATTGCCCTGAAGCATGATGTAGTCGGAGCCATCAACCCGCCCTCTCCAGCGGAAGCGTCCCCGAGCCGCCGCGGTGGGGACGGCGGTGGCGCGAGTCGTCCGCGTCATAGCCTCGCGGAAACCGCCTGAATATGTGTACACCAGCGGATAGGTATTACTGAGAAGGGCAACATTCTCCTGCACTGCGCGCCAGGCCTGGCGGACATTGGAGGCCCCGGTGGTGCCGAAGAGGGCGTCGATGTCCATAGCCTGAGCTACCAGCCTGTAAGCGGCGCTGCGAAGGCCTGCCTCCTCGCGACCCTCGGCAACCATCTGTAAGTAGGCCCTTGTGCTGCCGGCGAATCCGCACAGCGCCACGTAAAGGTCCACCGGCATCTGGGCCCTCTGGTTCGAAGCGATGTTGAAGGCGTCCTGGGCTTGTGGGAAGAACGGCGATCATGTTGACGGCCACCAATATCACAACGAAGGTCCTTGTCGCAGGTCGAATCATCTTAGTCGCTCCTTTCTCTTTCGGCTAATTCTATCCCCACAGGGCCTGACCCTGAAATTCCAATTTCTGATCGTCACGGCGCACTTGCAGCAGGTGCAGTTGCCCGGGCGCGAGAATCCTCACCGGGGCCCGGGGCATTTGCAGTGGATCCCGCTTTACTGCGGATTCAGAGGATGCCACGGGATCAGACCGGGAATCAGACGGGATTGGAGGTCGAGTAGCCTGTTCCGAAAATAGAGCAAAGACAACAGCCCGTCGGGATCGGAATCGGGATCGGTATCGCAATCGCAGTCGGCGGTCGTGGCTCAGCCGGTCAAGTGATGCCTTGACCACAAGCACCGATGGCGACCGCGACTGCGGCCCCGATTCCGACCCCGACAGCGGAAGCAGTACCGCCATCTTCCTGCACGTGGCTGCGCACCCCCCGCATGACTTACTGTCCCCAAAACTCATGATCAGGAGCTACCTGGAGACTATTCGTTTGATCGGAATGCTGATTGAGCCCAGCGCTCCGGACCGGATGTCATGAACCAGAATGCGGACAAGTACGGCCTCCGGCAATAGTTCCAGGGGCACCGTCAGCGAT
>JAFNAH010000001.1 GCA_017860075.1 Acidobacteriota bacterium
TGACCGCATTGAATGATCCGGAGGTTTGACAATGGGCGAATTCAGGGGTGTTGATTTTTATCGTCTGGATGACCTGCTTTCAGAGGAGGAAATGATGGTGCGTGACACTGTCCGCACCTTCGCCGACGAGCGGATCATCCCGATCATCGACAGGCACTTTGAAGAGGCCACGTTCCCCATGGGCCTGATACCGGAGATGGCCGGTTTGGGGCTGTTCGGCGCGAACCTGCCGGAGGAGTACGGGTGTGCCGGCATGAACGATGTCGCCTACGGCCTGGTCATGCAGGAACTGGAACGTGGCGACAGCGCGATCCGCAGCTTCGCGTCGGTCCAGGGCGCGCTGGTGATGTACCCGATATACACTTTCGGGACAGAGGAGCAGAAACGACGGTGGCTTCCGGCTCTTGCCGCCGGCGAGAAGGTCGGGTGTTTCGGCCTCACCGAACCCAACCACGGCTCGGACCCCGGGAGCATGGAAACGCACGCGGTCAAGCGGGGGGACTGTTGGGTGCTCAACGGCGCCAAATCCTGGATCACAAACGGGACAATCGCCGACGTTGCCGTGGTCTGGGCGAAGACAGCCGATGGGATCCGCGGCTTCCTGGTTGAGAAGGGAACCAGGGGGTTCTCGGCGCCTGAGATCAAGCACAAGATGTCGCTGCGTGCTTCAGTGACTTCGCAGCTGGTATTCGAGGACTGCGAGATCCCCGGGGAGAACCTGCTGCCCGGTACCGGGGGCCTGAAGTCGGCTCTCATGTGCCTGAACCAGGCGCGATATGGAATAGCCTGGGGCGCGCTCGGGGCAGCAATGGCCTGTTACCATTCTGCCGTCGATTATACCGGTGCGCGGCACCAGTTCGACCGGCCTATTGCGGCTTTTCAGCTGGTCCAGGAAAAGCTGGTCTACATGCTGACGGAAATAACCAAGGGGCAGCTTCTGGCTCTGCATTTGGGGCGACTGAAGGATGCGGGGAAACTCCGTTTCGTGCAGACTTCCATGGCGAAAATGAACAACGTCTCGATCGCCCTCGAGACGGCCCGCAAGGCAAGGCAACTGCTGGGCGCGAACGGCATCAGCCTCGAGTTCCCGGTCGTCCGCCACATGTGCAACCTCGAGTCGGTGATCACGTACGAGGGCACCCACGACATACACACGCTGATTGTCGGGGAGGCAATTACCGGGATCCCTGCGTTTTGCTGACCCCGATGCCGGAGCGTCTAGATTTCCGCTTCGCGCAGGTACTTGGCAGCCTCTTCGGGGGCGGTGGGATTGATATAGAAACCGGATCCCCACTCGAATCCCGCGATACCGGTGAGGCGCGGCATCAGTTCGATATGCCAGTGGAAATCCGCCTCGATCGTGTCCCAGTAACTGGTGCGCCTGGGCCTGGCCTTGGTATTGGGGACGGTATGAATCAGGAAGTTGTAGGCAGGGTCATTCAGGCACTTCCTGATCCTCATGAGGACTTCCTTCAGCGCGACCGCCACCTCGCGGATCATCGAATCGTTGATTTCAGCGAAGCTGTGCTGATGATGCCTTGGCGCCAGGAAGATCTCGAACGGGAACCGCGATGCGAATGGAGTGATCGCCACCATCTGGTCGGTTGACATCACCACCCGGTCACCCGAATCGAGCTCCTGGTTGATCACGTCGCAGAAAAGGCAGCGCTCCTTCTCCTGGTAATGATCCTTTGCGGAGATCAGCTCGCCGGCCATGGTCAGGGGCGTGACCGGAGTTGCGATCAGCTGGCTGTGGGGATGGGACAGCGAGGCCCCGGCCGCTGCGCCGGAATTCTTGAAGATGAGGACATACTTGAATCGGCGGTCCCGTATCAGGTCCTGGAGCCGCTCGCGATACATCCAGATTACCCTGCTGAGATCCTCGACAGTCATGTCGGCCATCGCCAGATCGTGGCGGGGGGTTTCTATTATGACCTCGTGAGCCCCGATGCCGTTCATCTTGTCGTGGATGCCCACTCCCCTGCGCTCGAGGTCCCCTTCGATTCTCAGGGCGGGGAACTTGTTGGGAACAACCCTGATCTGCCATCCGGGGCTGTCGGGTCCATTACCGTTGAAGCGGATCGCTCGTATTTCGGGGGGCGTTTTGGCTTCATTTCCCTCGCAGAAGGGGCAGAAGCCATTCGACCCCAGATCCTCGGCGCGGGATCCTCGGCGCGGGGAAAATCATCGGGCCGCCGTCCCCGTTCGGTCGCAATAATCACCCAGCGTCTCTGAATGGGATCATGGCGAAGTTCTGGCATATATCGGACAAATCCTTCCATCATCTCGCTCCGGTCAGCCGCCTGCAGCCTGGGATTGTAGTTTCCCCCTGGGCTGGCAGGTCTCTGCCGGCGCGAGATGCTAGCACTCTTCTTGCCCTTGTTCAATCTTCAGGGCACAGGCACACCGTCCCGGCAGGCTTACTCCCGTCCGCGACGATCCCTGATCATCTTACAGATCGTCAAGTCCTGCCGATTTGATGCCGTTTCTGATGTCTATTGCAGGGCCTGTACTGCGGACTCCAAGCCATAAGTGTGAGCCATCATGAGAAGGAGGTCAATGGCTGCGGGTCGAGTCCGACCCCAGCGCGGGGAAGGCGAAAGGATTAGTTGCATCCTGATGTCACGACAGTCTATTAGATATCGGTATCGGGGTCGTGATCGAATGGCGCCTGGATAGGAAATGTCGCCGGCGTGAACGTGGACCTAGACTTCGACCTGGACCTGGACTTCGACCTAGACGTAGACGATCCTCTTGGAGGCAGGAAGAATCGCGGTTGTTCTGTCTATGATCCCGCTGTCTGGTTCCGCATGTCCAAGTCCACGTCTAGGTCGAGGTCCAGGTCTAAGTCCAGGTCCAGGTTGGCCGCTACGCAGGTCACTGCCTGGGCAGGTAGTACTTCTGGGCGTACTCGCGGACCATTCTCCAGGTATTGAAGACCGGCACGAGCGTCGCCATCGCTCTCCTGATCCGGCGATCGAAGCGGGGCACTCGTCCGTACCGATGGCGAAGCCGTTCGTGCCGTCGTAGGCCTCGCGCCACCACCCGTCCAGGATGCTGAGGTTCAAGCCGCCGTTACAGCTGACCTTCATACCGCTGGTTCCGGAAGCTTCGAACGGGCGCCTGGGATTGTTCAGCCAGACGTCGCACCCCGAGACCATCTGGCGGGCGACATGTACGTCGTAGTTCTCGATGAAGACAAGCCGGGAGCGCAGGGCGCTGCCCCTCGTCAGCTGGATGATCTGCTGGAGGTGGCGTTTGCCTTCGTCGTCCATCGGGTGGGCCTTGCCCGCAAAAACGAACTGGATCGGGCGCTCGCGGTCGTGAACAAGCTTCAGGATTCTGTCCAGGTCCTGGAAGACCAGCGGCGCGCGTTTGTAGGTTGCGAACCGCCTGGCAAAACCTACGGTCAGCGCATCGGGATCAAGGATGCGGTCGAAGGCGATGAAGTCCAGGTTGGCGAGCCTCTGCCCCTGGACCTCGAGCCTCCGGCGGGCGAACTCGATCAGGGCACGGCGCAGCCGATAGCGCAATGCCCAGAGTTCTTCATCCGAGATGAACTTCGGATCCAGCATGCGCTTCCAGTAGGCCGCGGAATTAATGTTTTCCTCCCAGCGCGGCCCCAGCTTGCGTCTCCAGAAGCTTCGCACCGGGCCTTTCATCCATCCGAGCAGGTGCACCCCGTTGGTGATGTGGCTGATCGGCACATCATCGACCGCCTTCCCGGGATACAGGGCCTGCCACATTTTTCGTGTCACGCTTCCATGCAGCTGGCTGACCGCGTTTGCGGCCCTTGAAGCCTTCAAAGCCAGGACCGTCATGCAGAATGGCTCGTTTTCGTCCTTGGGATTGACCCTGCCAAGGCTCATCAGTTCGGGAAACGAGGGTGCCACCTGCGGGAGAATCGCATGGAGCGCGTATCTGACGAGTTCGGGACGGAAACGATCGTGCCCTGCCTCCACGGGCGTGTGGGTCGTAAATATGCACTGGCTTCTCGTGGCCGCCAGCGCCTCTTCGAAGGGCATTCCCTGTGAGATCTTCTCCCGCATGAGTTCGAGCGTCAGGAAGGCGACGTGGCCTTCGTTCATGTGATACACAGACGGTTCAACACCGAGGCTGCGCAGCAGGCGGACGCCCCCCATCCCCAGCAGCATCTCCTGCATGATCCGCGTCGTGGAGTCCCCCCCGTAAACGCGCAGGGAGAGGTCGCGGTAGAGTTGCTGGTTCTCCGGCCTGTTCGTGTCCATCAGGTAGACGGGAACTCGCCCCACGTTCACGCGCCAGGCATGGAAGTAAACGCGGCTGAAGTCGATGTCCAGCGAGCAGACCAAAGGCTCCCCGGCCTCGTTCAACACTGGCTCGAGCGGCAGCGTTTCGGGATTCAGCCGGACGTAGTAGTCCGTCTGCCAGTTGTCCGGGCTGATCGCCTGCTGGAAATATCCCTCGCGGTAAAAGATACTGATGGCCACGAATCCAAGTCCCAGGTCGCTCGCGGACCGCGTATGATCACCGGCAAGTATTCCCAGACCGCCGGCTGCGATCGGCAGGGTTTCGTGGAAACCGATTTCAGCCGAGAAATAGGCAACGGGATTGCTCAACAGGGAAGGCGCGAGTTTCTTTCCCCATGTCTTCTCGTCCGACATGTAGGCATCGAAGCCATTCAGGACCTCCCTGACACGGCGCGCGAAGCTGGGCTCCTGCAGCCGGACCTTGAGTTCGTATTCCGAGACCTCCTGCAGCACCGCGACCGCGTTGTGATAGAGGTTCTGCCAACCGCGGGGGGAAAGCTCGTGGAACACTTCCTGCGAGTCCTGATTCCAGGTCCACCACAGGTTCGATGCCAGTCGCCTCAGACCGGAGATCAATCGTGCTACTTCATCTGGCGTAAGTGCAGGTGTTTGCATAATCTCAACACGACAGATACAGGGCGGCGGACTGGAAGTCCGGGCCTTGGCGGCCCACGCCGCTCAGTTCAGTAATCCGACCGCACGCATCGTCGGTCGGCCAAGCATCACGCACCTCTCCCGGGAACCGACGGAAGCGGGCCTGATGGGATCTGTTCCCGCATGCCGTCCGGCGGGCTCAGACCATCCACTCCTGATTGTCGAGTTGCCAGGGATCCACTTTCACCGAGAGAAACCCGATCGACGGGAACCTCTCGAGCTCACGGCCGGCTTCCAGGACCGAGATGAAGAGCTGTGCTTCCTGAGGCTGGTGAACTCCAAGCGCCGCGAGCGGAATGGCCAATTCCAGGATCTTACCGGCCCCGACTTCAGCCCTCAGCACCTCTGCGCCTCCTTCAGAGGCGATGCAGTGCCAAGCGCTGGTCTCATCCCGTTCCAGAGTCAGCACACCCCGCCTGGGGAGGATGAATTGTATCTGAAGGGTGGACCTCGGCGGAAGTGGCGCGCGCCCGGGGGAGGAGAAATCGATGCGGAGATAGAAGTTCAGCTTGTCGAATCCGAAAAACACCTTCTCGATGTGCTGGCTGATCCGGTGCATGGACTCGCCGCCGCCCGGCATGGCAAACCCGGCGGAAAGCCATTCGAAGTAGTCCGTGACGGCGCCGTCGATGCGCGGCGTGATCGTGTGAACCGGTTGCCTGGACCTGATCTCGGGCGCGGCGCTCTTGATCGGGATATCCAGGTCGAGCGGGTAGGAATGACCAATGCAGCGGTAGACGTTCTTGACGTGACTTCTGAAGAGGGCATCGAACTCCGCTGCGTTCTGAGTCTGATGGTCGTCGCCGTACCACCAGAACCAGTCACTGCCTTCCGCGATCATCATCTCCCGGGCGGCTTCGCGCGCCTGATCAGATTCACCGGCCTCGTCAAGGTAGCCGCCAAGGAACTTGCGCGCAGAGGCCAGGTGATTCCAGGCGCGGTTCTTCTCGGGGTGACCGATCCAGGTAGCCAGGTTTCCATAGATCCAACTGCCGCTCAGTATCGTCGACAGCGAGTCGTCGGGGGATTGCAGGTCGAGGAAATCCGAGAAGGTTACCGTCTGCAGATCCACGGCGTGGGTCAGCAGGCGGTAGAGAGTCTTCAGAAATGCGGTCCCGTTGTCCGGGAAATGTTCCCAGGCGTTTTCCCCATCCAGCATGATCGGCACGACGTAGTAACGGCCATCGTCGGGCAGGGAGGAGTGAATCTGCCGGAGGCGTTCCACGAAATCGGCGGCCGCCTCTTCCCCCTTCCAGCGCGAGTATGTGAATCCGATCAGGTCGGACAGACCGTGGTCACGGAAGAACAGAGCAGGGCCGTCTTCCTGCCAGCGCCAGGCGCGAAATTTCCGATCAGCCGTAAGGCTGTCAACCGCCATTCCCGCTTTCCTGAGCGAGTTCAGGAGGACCACCTCATCCGAGGCGAGCCAACGGAAACCTGTCTCCCGCGCAAGAAAAAGCACGGCGTCGCTGATAGACCCTTCTGAAGGCCACATTCCGCGCGGCGGTTTTCCGAACAACTCGGTGTACCGCCCTCGCGCCTCGACGACCTGCCTGCGGGCATCGTCGGGAAAGGAAAACGAATGTTCCGGCAGCTTTATGGCCGGGAGCGCCTCACGCGCGGAGCGCACGTCGCAGAGCAGCGGCAGGATAGGATGGTAATAAGGGGAGACAGATACCTCGATCCCGCAGATGTCCACCAGTTGGCGGTACAGGGGCACGATCCGGCCGGCGAGAGAACGCTGGGTTTCCAGGAGCCGGCGCTTGTCCTCTTCCGAGAATCGCCTGCCCTTCTTGAACAGGGCCGCGATGTCTGTGTGGCGGCGCAGCTCCCTTCCGCACCAGGCCAGGTTGAACCAGACCTGGAGGTCGCGGTAGTCGTTCACCGTGAAGCGCTTCAGGCCGGCTGTATACTGACCCCGGTCGTCCGCCGAACCGCGACGTTCGAGGAGCTCTGCGTAACGAGGAAAGGGGAGAACCATCTGCTGATGCGGCAGCTGGAAGAAGCTGCGCAACAGAAACGACCTGTCGTGCTCGCTAAGATCGGCAGCGTTCTTGAGCGTGAGAGCGGAGTATGTGTCGCGGACTGTGCCGGCCGCGTAGGCTTCGAGCTGATCGATCAGCGAGGGCACGATGTTGATAGTCACCCGCAGGCCCAGGGTCTCTTCGATCAGAGCGCCCATGTCGTAGTAGTCCTTGGCGGCGTGAAAACGGGTCCAGGGGAGGTACACTTCGCCCGTTTGCCGGTTACCGTAATCCGGCTGATGCATGTGCCACAGGATGGCGACACAAAGGGGCTTCTTGGCCATGCCTTACTTGTTCCCTGCGGCGCGACGTCGAAGGTACATGACGGCGAGAGGGGGCAGATCCAGGGTCAGGCAGGCGGGCCTGCCGTGGTGACCGGTCTCATCTGCGGAGACGATTCCCCAATTGCCGAAGTTGCTGCCGCCGTAATGGGCGGAGTCGCTGTTAAAGATCACCTCGAAATCACCGCCGCGGTGAATCCCCACCTTGTATCCGACCCGGGGGACGGGTGTCAGGTTCGCGATGACCATGATCGCGTCCTCGGGGGACTTGTCGCGCCTTTCAAAAGAGATTATCGACTGGTCGGCATCGGCAAAGTCGATCCACTCGAAACCGCTGTAGTGGAAATCCCGCGCGTGCAGTTGGGGCATTTCCCTGTTGATACGGTTCAGGTCCCGCACGCAATCCTGCAATTTCCGGTGCGGTTCATACTGGAGAAGGTGCCAGTCCAGGCTGCGGCCGTGATCCCATTCCGCCCACTGTCCGAACTCGCCGCCCATGAACAAGAGCTTCTTTCCCGGGAAAGCGAACATGAGCGCGTACAGCGCCCGCAGGTTCGCGAATCGTTGCCAATCGTCCCCGGGCATCTTCCCGAGCATGGATCCTTTCATGTGCACGACCTCGTCGTGCGAGAAGACGAGGATGAAATTCTCCGAGAAGGCGTACATCATGCCGAAGGTGAGATCGTTGTGGTGGTACTTCCGGTAGATCGGCTCCTTGGAGAAGTAGGACAGCGTGTCATGCATCCAGCCCATGTTCCATTTGAGGGAGAAGCCGAGGCCGCCCAGGTGCACGGGATGTGAAACTCCGGGCCACGCCGTGGATTCCTCCGCGATGGTCAGAACATCCGGGTGGTTGCCGTGGACGAGTGTGTTGAGATCCTTAAGAAAAGCGATCGCTTCCAGGTTTTCCCTGCCGCCGAAGCGGTTGGGGATCCACTCTCCTTCCTTTCGGGAATAATCGAGATAGAGCATTGAAGCGACGGCGTCGACGCGCAGCCCGTCGATGTGATACTTGTCGAACCAGAACAGCGCATTCGCGATCAGGAAGTTGCGCACCTCCGTGCGGCCGAAATTGAAGATCGCCGTACCCCAGTCCTGATGCTCGCCGAGGCGCGGATCCTCGTGTTCGTAGAGACAGGTTCCGTCGAAGCGCCGCAGTCCGTGGTCGTCCATTGGGAAGTGCGCCGGGACCCAGTCCAACAGCACGCCGATTCCGTTCTGATGGCAGTAGTCGACAAAGTACCGAAAATCCTCGGGAGTTCCGTACCGGCTGGTCACGCTGAAATAGCCTGTCGTCTGGTATCCCCAGGAAGCATCGAGCGGGTGTTCGCTCACGGGGAGGAGTTCCAGGTGGGTGAATCCCATGTCCCGCGCGTATTCGACCAGGCTCTCGGCCAGCTCCCGGTAATTCAGCCAGGAGTCATCTTCATCGAGGTGCCTCCTCCACGAACCCAGGTGGACTTCATATATGGAGATGGGTTTGTCGAAGCCGTTGTGCTGCGCCCGTTTCGCGATCCAGTCGTCGTCGCCCCAGTGATAGTGATCTATGTCGCAGACGATGGAGGCGGTCCTGGGACGGAGTTCCGAGTAGAAGGCAAACGGATCCGCCTTCTGCATCACGGCTCCGCCGAGGCGGGCACGCAGCTCGTACTTGTACTTCTCCCCTGCGCCGAGGCCGGGTACGAAGAGTTCCCAGAGCCCGGATATCGGTCGGGAGCGCATGGGGTGCCTTCTTCCATCCCACCCGTTGAAATCTCCAATGACGCTGACCCTGGATGCATTTGGCGCCCAGACGGCGAACAGAACGCCCTGGACTCCGCCTATCTCCATCAGGTGTGCACCGAGTTTGTCGTAAGCCCTCAGGTGCGTCCCCTCCCCGAACAGGTGCACGTCGAAATCAGTGAGCACAGGCCAGAACGAGTAGGGGTCGGCGATCGTCCAGGTATGGCCCTCCCCGCTGGTCAGCTGCAGGCGATACTGGAAGAGTTCCTCGCGGTGCTCGAACACCGCTTCGAAGAAACCCGCCGGATGAATGCGGTCCATGGGTCTCGGCCCCTCGAAGTCGGTGAGCACGGCCGCAGTCGATGCCTCCGGCAGGAAAGCCCGGACCGCGATCGCCGGTCCATTCGGGCCCGTGACGGGATGGGCACCGAGTACATGGAAAGGGTCGTGGTGCTCGGCATCGACAATCTGGCCAACTTCAACTTCCGGGGCAGTTGTGCTCATTGCGGAAAACCTCCGAGCCTGATTTTACGGCTTTCAGCGAAAACTCTCGACTCTGGACGGCGAGACAATAACAGACTCGACACCGCCAAGGGAAGAATCCTGGCGTCGAGCGTGCACGCGATCACGCCTGTGCTGCGAACCGTCCTCCCGATCGGCTCTCGACGATCCGCCGTCAGCGCCTGCCTGTGGCGGGTTCTTGTCCAATGCGGGTCCCGGAACCCGCGACTGGCGCGGAATTCGCTTGACTCGAAAATTCCCTGATGCTAATTCTTCCGCCGGGTCATCGACCCATCAACCAACCAGGAATAGGAGGGGACTTTGAATAAGGGAGATCTGGTAGCAAAAATCGCCAAGGACGCAGGCATCACGAAAGTCCAGGCCGAAGCCGCTCTGGATTCTTTGACGGGTACTGTCACCGGTGCCCTGAAAAAAGGCCAGAAGGTAACACTCGTCGGCTTCGCGAGTTTCTCAGTTGCAAAGCGCAAAGCCCGCACGGGACGCAATCCCCAGACCGGCGAGACCATCAAGATCGCCGCGCGCAAGGTTCCGAAGATTGTTGCCGGCAGCGAACTGAAGAAGGCCGTGAAGTAGGCCCTCTCTCTGTCCACAGAAACAAAAGAGCCCCCTGAGAAGGGGGCTCTTTGCGTTTTTGACACGCTACTGAATCAGTTCTTGCTCACCAGGTCCGCGAACTCGCGCAGCTTGCTGGAACGGTAAGGGCTGCGCAGCTTCAGCAGGGCCTTCTCTTCGATCTGGCGGATGCGCTCGCGGGTCACCTGGAACATTTCGCCGACCTCCTGGAGCGTGTATTCCTTGCCGGCCTCGTTCAGCCCGTACCGCATACGCACGATTTCCTGCTCCCGGGGAGACAGGCTGCGCAGCGCGGAGTCGGCGGCATCGCGCAGGTTCTGACGGATAACGTCCTCGTCCGGCGAAACCGCGTTCTTGTCCTCGATGAACTTGTTCAGCACCGCGTCCTTGTTGTCCGCAATGCTGGCTTCGAGCGAAATCGGCTCCTGCGCGGCCTTGAGGATCTGAGTGATTTTGACCACGGGGGTCTTCAGCTCCTTGGCCAGCTCGTGCACCGAAGGTTCGCGACCAAGCCTCTTGGTCAGTTCATTCGAAGTCTTCATGACACGGTTCATCGCTTCAACCATGTGCACAGGGACGCGGATGGTCCTGCCCTGGTCGGCGATGGCGCGTGTGATGCTCTGACGGATCCACCAGGTGGCATAAGTGGAAAACTTGTGCCCCAGCCTGTAGTTGAACTTGTCCACCGCTTTCATGAGGCCGATGTTCCCCTCCTGGACGAGGTCCAGCAGGTCGAGGCCGGGGTACGAGTAGTTCTTGGCGATGCTCAGAACCAGCCTCAGGTTGGCCCGGATGAACTCGTCTTTCGCGCGGGCCATTTCAGCCTTGTTTTCGTAGATCAGTTTCACGATCTGACGAAGCTCCGGCAGGCAGGTCATGGAAACCGCTTCAAGCTCACGCATTCGGGCGCGCGCGGCCCGCAAGGCCTTGGTGTCGTGACGCCCCTCGGCGCGAGCAGAAGCCCTGTCGGCGGATTCGAATTCCCGCATCACCTGTTCCAGGCCGTCAATCAGATCGTTGACCTGGCCTTCCGAGAAGTCGATGCGAGACAGCGTCTGGAAGATCGATTCGCGGCAGCTTTTGATCTTAGTCAGCTGTTTCGGCTTGCTTCCATTGCGCGCTGCGTCGTAGCTCCGCTTGAGCCCGACGTACTTCAGCTCGAGTTTTTCCAGGCGGCTGAGGAGCTTCCGGATCGCCCGCTCGCGAACCCGGTTGCGCTCTTCGAGCGGAATCTCGCTGTCATCGCGCCGCGCCTCGAAGCTCAGCTGCGTCGGGGCATTCCCGTTTGCCGGCATCGGCTGCAGTTCGTCTGCCATTTCGGCCACCCGCCGCGAGCTGATCATCGTGAGCGAGAGCAGCCGAAGGGTGTTTATCTTCGCCGCCTCGATCTTCTTGGCCAGGTAGACTTCCTCTTCGCGCGTCAAGAGCGGTATCTTGCTCATGCTCCTGTAATAGATATACAGAGGATCCGCGGAGGACGCGCTCTCATCCTTCCCGGCAGGCCGGGTCTCGTCAGGAATCCGGTCAAAGCGCACCCGGTCCACGTAGTTAGCCCGCGTCAGGTGCGAGAGATCCGTCGAGTCGGTTCCCAGCTCTTCCTCGCCTTCGTAGGAGTCGGTTGTCTCGAACAACTCTTCCTGTTCCAGTTCCATCATCAGGTTTGGTCCACCCTTCTAGTCAGATTTTTACCCAAAAAGCCGTATGTATTTGCCTGGTAACAGTGTTCAAGCAGGAAACCTTCCAACCTGCCTGCGACCCCCTACCCGAATCACATCAATGTATTTGATGATGTGAGGTGAGAAATAGTTTCAAGAGAAACCGGATTTTATTTTTGACCTAAACTATTGAGCAAAAAACACTTAATGCGATATCTGCTCTCCTGTGCCAATATTATTACGACAAAGGCCCCGGACTGTTCCGGGAATTTCCGGATCCTGCCCCCAACCCCGATCAAACGTTAGACGCAGGGAGGCGGGGTATTCTTCCCGCCAAAGCAGAAAAAATCCGTACCGCGGGTGTGGAAACCGGCGCACTGCGGTGCGCCCGCCTCCTGCCAAAGGTCGCGTGCACATTGACTGCAAGCGCCCTGTTTACTAATATTGTCGTTTTTGTCTTCCGTGATTCTAAGTCCTGGAGGGTTAGAGCGTGATCGAAGTGGAACATCTCACGAAGGTGTACAACGGAAGAAAAGCCGTCGAGGACATCTCGTTCAGGGTGGAAAAAGGAGAGATCCTCGGCTTTCTAGGTCCCAACGGTGCCGGCAAGACCACCACCATGCGCATACTTACCTGCTACATGCCGGCGACTGAGGGAACCGCGCGGGTAGCGGGCTATGACGTCTTCGAGGAGAGTCTCGAGGTCCGGAAGCGGATCGGCTATCTGCCCGAGAATCCGCCTTTGTACCACGAGATGACCGTTTACTCCTACCTGGACTTCGTCGCCAGGATCAAAGGGACGCCTCCTTCCAAGCGGAAGTCGCACATTGACGACGTCATGCAGAGAACCAACATCGGTGACGTGCGCGGCCGTGTCATCGGCAGGCTCTCCAAGGGCTACAAGCAGCGCGTGGGAGTTGCGCAGGCCTTGCTGAACAATCCCGAGGTTCTGGTCCTGGACGAGCCGACGATCGGTCTGGATCCGAAGCAGATATTCGAAGTCCGCTCGCTGATCAAGCACCTTGCGGGCGATCATACGGTCATTCTTTCCACGCACATCCTTCCCGAGGTGAGCATGACCTGCAACCGGGTTGTGATCATAAACAACGGGAAGGTCGTGGCCATGGATACCCCTGAGGGTCTGGCCAACCAGATGAAAGGGGCGGAGAGGGTCGCGTTGCTCGTGGATGGTCCGGCCGAGGCGGTGCGCGAAAAGCTGCTGGCCGTGGAGGGCGTGTTGGACGTGAAGGCGGAAGGGATCGATGGCTCTCCGTCCAAAGTTACCGTGGAATGCAGGCTGAACACCGACCTGCGCAGGACCCTGGCGGCCGCCGTGGTGAACCAGGGGTGGGGGCTCCTCGAGTTGCGTGGAATTTCGGTCAGTCTCGAGGATGTATTCATCAACCTGATCACGAAGGAAGAGTAGCGGGTCCTCGCCGCGATTCTCACCAAGACAATCTGAGGGCGTGTTATGAGAAATACCCTGGCGATATGGCAACGGGAGATGAAGAGCTACTTCGTCTCGCCCATTGCCTACGTCGTGCTGACTGTTTTCCTGTTTCTCTCGGGATTCTTCTTCTATTCCATCCTGACAGCGGTCATTCAGTCCACGATGATGCAGTCGCAGTTCGGGCCCGGTTCACAACCCGTCGACGTGCCGGGCATCGTCAGCCGCAGCTTTTTCGGGACGACCAGCGTGGTCCTCCTTTTCATGATACCGATGCTCACGATGGGCCTCTTCGCGGAAGAGAAGAGGCGAGGCACGATGGAGCTCCTGCTCACGAGCCCGGTCAGCATCCTCCAGGTCATGATGGGGAAGTACCTCGCCAGCCTGACGTTCCTTGTCCTCATGTTCCTGGGGAGCGGGATCACGTTCTCCTCGCTCTTCATCTTCGGGCACCCGGAGTGGAAGACCGTCCTCGGAGGATACCTGGGGCTCCTTCTATACGGGTGCGCGCTGCTGGCGCTCGGGCTCTTTATTTCCACTCTCACAGAAAACCAGATCGTGTCGGTGGTCATCACCTTCGGCACCATCCTGGTTCTGTGGCTGATCGAGTCGTTCTCGAGCGGAGCGACGGGCGTCGCGAAGGACGTCCTCGACTACCTCTCGGTCATCGGGCACCTGGATGATTTCATCAAGGGCGTCATAGATACGAGCCACGTCATCTACTACGTGACCTTTGCACTGATGGGATTGTTTCTAACCTATCGCTCGCTTGAATCCTTGCGGTGGAAAAGCTGATGAACAAGTTTCTGCAAAAGCTCGACACACTCGGCCTGCTGCTCGTTGTCGGCGCGGCCCTGTATTACTCAGTCACCGACGTCTGGGACAAATGGACCCTGGGCCTCGCCATAGCCGGCGCGGTTTTCTTCGTCGTCGGAATCGCGGCCAACTACCGGCAGATCATGGAATCGCTGGGGAAGAGGTCCACCAAGTACGCGACGAACTATGTCGTCTCGGTGCTCCTCGTGATCGCTCTGATTGCCGGCCTCAACTTCATCGGCAAGAGACACGTGAAGCGCTTCGACCTGACGGCGTCCGGCACCTACACCCTGGCGCCGCAGACACTGCAGATGCTCGGCAAGCTGGACAAGGAACTGGGCATCAAGGCGTACTTCCCCGGTGGAGATTACCCGCGCCTGAGAGACCTGCTCGTCAACTACCGGGCGCACAACCGGCGGCTGAAGTACGAGTTCATCGATCCGGATAAGCAGCCCGACATGGCGAAGCGGGATGGCGTGACGGTTTATGGAACATTCCAGAATCCGTTCACGGGCAGCACCCTGAAATTCGGCACCGTGATCCTGCAATACGGAGGACGGACCGAGAAGATCGAAAAGAGGTCCGAAGAGGTCCGGGAAGAGGATCTCACCAACGCCATCATCAAGATCCAGCGCTCCGGGGCGAAGAAGATCTACTTCATCACGGGGCATGGGGAGAAGGACACCGGCGACAGCGAGAGGGGCGGCTACTCGCTGGCCAAGAAGGGCTTGGAGGACGAGGGATTCCAGGTCGAGACCCTGAACCTGGCTCGCGATGCCAAGGTGCCCGCAGACGCAACGGCAATCGTGATGGCGGGGCCGACGACCGAACCTTTCCCGCAGGAGATGCAGTTCATAGCCGACTATCTCAACAACGGCGGCGGGTTCCTGTTGATGGTCGATCCCGCTCCTTCGCCCGGTCTGGAGAACTTCGCCAAGGGCTGGGGTGTCAAGGTCGACAACGACATCGTCCTGGACGTGAGCGGTGCCGGCCGGCTCATGGGAGCGGGACCCAGCATCCCGCTCGTACTGCAGTACGAGAACCACCGGATAACCGATCGCTTCAAATCGATGACTTTCTTCCCGCTCGCCCGGTCTGTGGAAGCGTCCAAGGAGACGGTCACCGGCGTCACCGTCGAGCCGCTCTTCAAGACCAATCCCAACAGCTGGGGCGAGACCGACGTCAAGAGCGGAGAGGCGACATTCGATGAGAAGAACGACATCAAAGGTCCCCTGACGCTCGCCGTCGCGGTCACAAAAGAGGTGAAGCCCGCTTCCGACAAGGGGCCGGCCGTGAAAGCCCGGATGGTGATCGTGGGCGACTCTGATTTCGCCGTCAACTCGTATTTCGGCGCGCAAGGCAACGGCAACCTGTTCCTGAACATGGTCAGCTGGCTCGGCTCGGAAGAGGACCTGATTTCGATCCGTCCGAAAGCCCCCGAGGACCGGAGAATCATCCTGACGCAGAGTCAGCAGAGCATGCTGCGACTCTTGTCGGTCGTCATCGTTCCGGGCATCGTGCTGGTTGCTGGCATCGTCGTCTGGACCCGTCGCAGGAGGTAAGATGCGTTTCCGAGGCACCCTGGTCCTAGTGCTCATCTGCGCCGCCCTCGGCGCCTATGTCTACTTTTACGAGATCAAGGGCGGGGAGCAGCGCGAGAAGAAGAAGCAGGAGGCCGATCGCCTCTGGAAGGTTGAAAGCGCCAGCATTCAGCAGATCGACCTGATCACATCGCAGGAGCACATCACGGCCGTGCGCAAAGGCGACAAGGAGTGGAAGATCACGGCACCCCGGACCGTCGATGCCGACGCCGACGAGCTCAACCGGATCGCCGGGTCCGCCGCCGAGATTACACGCGAGAGCGTGCTCGAAACGAACGCGAATGATCTCGCCAGGTTCGGCCTCGAGCCGCCCCAGCTGACCCTGCGGATCAAGATGAAGGACGGCAAGGAATACGAGGTCCGCTACGGGGAAAACAATCCCACAGGCAACTCCACCTACGCCACGATGCCGGGCAGCAAGGACGTCGTGCTCGTTGCCAGCTACACGGCATCGTCGTTTCGCAAGAAGCTCGACGACCTGCGCAACCGGTCCGTCCTGAACTTCGAGCAGTACGACACCAATTCGCTGGACCTGCAGAGCGAAAAGGGCAGCATCCAGCTCACCAAGGAAAACGACAAGTGGTGGCTGCAGGGCAAACAGCACTGGGCGGCTGATTCCTCCGCCGTCAGCGGACTGCTGAGCACCCTTGCCACCTCGCGCGTCAAAGAGTTCTTTGACGGCAGCCCCGACGATTACGTCAACCTGGGTTTCGACAAGCCCCTGCTTGATGTCCGGCTGACATACGGCAAGGACAGGGCAATCAAGCACCTCACGGTAGGGCTGGAGAAGTCCAGGCTGGTCATGAAGGGACAGAAACCTTCGAAGAAACCGGATGAGAAAAAGGATGCCGCGGAGACCGGTTCCTCCGAACTCTATCTGGCCCGGGACGAATCGCGTCCGGGGATGTTCTTTGTCGACAAGGAGTTCATAGACAAGGTTCGTAAGGGACCCGCTGATTTGCGCGACAAGGCGCTGGCCTCGTTCCAACGCTGGGACATCGATTCCATAACACTGACCAATGCCAAGGGAACCTTCAACCTTGCCAAGGCAGAGGGTGGAGGCGACTGGGTGCTGGGGGACAGCAAGAAGAAGGCCAAGTGGGACGTGGTGAACGGCATTCTGGACGCTCTCGAAAAACCGGTCAAAGAGTTCGTCGACTCGCCCGCAGCCCCGGCGACCTATGGCCTGGACAAGCCCACCGTCCGTGTTGTCCTCAAGCAGAAGGGTCAGGTTAAACTGGAGTGTGAGTTCGGCAAGGAGACGAAGGATGGCGTCTACTCCCAGGTAAAAGGGGAAACGTCCGTGAAAGTAGCCGACAAGGAAAGCATGGAGAAGCTGGGCAAGGGTGAGTCCGACCTGGTCGAACCCCCGCCCGCAGCGCCGGCAGCAGGTGCGCCGGCCACCTCCAAGAAGTAGCGGGAAAGCGGACGCAGCGCGGCCGCGAGTTTTGCTCTTTGCCATCCTCGCGGCTCTGCGCTATACTTCCAGGGTCCTGGCTTTGAAAGAAGGTGGGCGGAGTGCCCACCTTTTGTTTTTAGGGGGTATGAATGGTCCATAACGAGCGGGAATCGCTGGTCGGCAGCATCACCGCTCTTGCGGAGCAGGTCGCAGCTTCCATGGGGATGGAAGTCGTACTCGTGGAAATCAAGGGCGGCGGCCGGTCGGTAGTCCGCGTGTATATTGATCAGGCGGGCGGGGTGTCGGTCGACGATTGTGAGCGTTTCAGCAAGCGCTTCTCCGTCCTGCTGGATGTGGAAGACTGCGTCCCGTTCAGCTACGTTCTGGAAGTATCATCCCCAGGCCTCGATCGCCCGCTCGTGCGCGAAGCCGACTTTCAGCGTTTCACGGGCAAGCAGGTCAAGGTGCGCACGGGTCAGCCTCTGCAGGGGCAGCGCAATTTCCGGGGAAGGATCCTCGGCGCCTCCGGCGGCAACATCAGACTCGAGCTCTCTCCGGGACAGCAGGTCGAGATGGCCCTGTCGCAAATCGAGAGAGCCAATCTGGTGGTGGAGATTCAGGCCACGAGGAACGGGAGTCTCAGGTAATGAGCAACATCATTCTTCAGACTATCGAGCAGATCAGTAAAGAGAAGAACATCGACCCGAAGATCATTATCACGGCGCTTGAAGACGCCATGGTCGCAGCTTCTCGGAAATTTTACAGGACCAACGAGGACATCAGCGCCCGGTTCGACCAGGAAACCGGCATGCTGGAGATTTTCGCTGTCAAACGCGTGGTCGAGAATGTCGAGGACCCAAGCCTGGAGATCTCGCTGGAAGAGGCGAGGGAGATCGATCCCAGCCTCGGTATCGACGACACCGTCGAACTGCCGAAGCCGACCGACGTACTCGGCCGGATCGCGGCGCAGACCGCGAAGCAAGTCATCCTGCAGAAGGTTCGCGACGCGGAACGACAGAATATCTTCAACGATTATTCCCAGAAGGTGGGCGAACTGATCACCGGCGTGGTGAAACGTTTCGAGGGCCCGGACATCATCGTCGACATCGGCAAGACGGAAGCGATGCTGCCGCTGCGCGAACAGTCACGAGCCGAGGCCTACAAGCAAGGCGAGCGAATCAGGACTGTCATCGTCAAGGTGCTGCCGATCGCCAAGGGCCCGCAGGTGATTCTCTCCAGAACCGACCCGCAGATGCTGGTCCGCCTGTTCGAGATCGAGATCCCCGAGATTTACGACGGCACGATCGTGGTTAAGAACGCCGTGCGCGAACCCGGAGACAGGGCCAAGATTGCAGTGGCCTCGACGGACAGGGATGTCGATCCGGTGGGAGCTTGCGTCGGCATGAAGGGATCGCGCATCAATTCCATCATCCGCGAGTTGCGGGGCGAGAAGATCGACATCGTGCAGTGGTCCGAAGACGCGGCGCAGTTCGCGGCCAACGCCCTGAGCCCGGCCAAGATCTCCAAGGTTCTTATCCTCGATGCCGCCGAACGCCGGATGGAGGTGATAGTCGAGGAGAAGCAGCAGTCACTGGCCATCGGTAAGAAGGGCCAGAACGTGCGCCTGGCGTCGAAACTGATCGGCTGGCAGATCGATGTCAAGTCCGAGGAGCAGAAGAAGATGGAAGTTCTGAGCGTGATGGAGTCGCTCACCTCCTCCTCGACGCCACTGACGGAACTCGAAGGCATCAGCGAAAGACTTGTCGAGAAGATGCGCGAGGCCGGCATAGTGAACGTGGAACGCATCCTCGAACTCGGTATCGATAAGCTGCAGGAAATACCGGGAATCGGCGAGAAGACGGCTGCCAAGATCATGGAAGCCGCGCGGGATCTGTTCGAGGAGGTCGAGATCGAAGTGCCTGAAGGGATCGAGCTGCCGATGGCGATTCAGGCCACGACGCCTCATGAGGAAGCGCCCGGTTCCGAGCCGGAACAGCCGCCCGCGGAAGAGCAGGCCCCGGCGGACGCTGAGCCGGCGGTCAGCGAGAAGGATCCGGCAGTGGAGACCGAAGGCGCCGCCAAGCCACCTGAAGACAAGTAATTTCCACCCTGTGATCTCGGTGATGAGATCCAGCGCGGTTGCAAAGGGCGGCAGGTATGATCTAAGATTTCCGTTTGGCCTTTGAGGCAAAGAGGTCGCAGTCCAGATGGACAAAATCACAGTTGCGGAATTGGCTGCCGAGTGCTCGGTTCAAAACCAGGTAGTGCTGGGTGAACTGAAGCGCCTGGGTCTCTACGTCTTTTCACCCTCGGCGACCATCGACCTGAGCTTCGCGGAGACGATCCGCAAGAAGATTATTTCCCAGCGGGAAGCGGAGCAGGCAAGGCTGGCGGAAGCCGAGAAGAAAGAGCAGGAAGCCGCCAAGAAACTCGAAAAGAAGGCAGCGAAGACCGCTAAGAAGGCTGCTGCCGTCGAAGTGGCCCCTCCGAAAGAGGCGCCGGCCGCCAGGAAAGGCAAGAAACCCGCCGCAAAAGCCAAAGCCCCCGAGCCTCCAACGGTCGAGGAGGTGCTGCCGAAACCTTCGCTCGCGCCCAGAAAAGGACGCAAGCACTTCGACCGCGCGACCTCCGAGCTTGTCGAGTTCGTTCCGCCGGCAGGTGCGCCGTTGGTGGAAGTGCCGCCGGAAGAAGTGATCCCGGAGGTCGCTGCCGAGGTCGAAGCCGGCGTCGCGATTGCGCATCCGCCGGCGCCGACCCCGGTCGCTCCCGCAGCGCCCGGCGCCGCTGCCGAGGCGGCGGGAGTCGAACCGGTAGCGGCTGCACCCCCGACGGCTGCACTGGAATTGCCGGCGGAGCCCGCGCGCGCCCCCGAAGCTGCGCCCCAGCCCGGGACTGTCGCCAAGAAGATCGTTGTTCCGAAAGCCAAGACCAAGATCCTCCTGAGAACAGGCGCCGAGAAGATAGTCACTCCTGATGTCACGGACCGGATCCTCAAGGGCCTGCGCGAGGAGAAGGCGGGTCTGGTGAGGCCTATCGGCCCCACCAGGTTGATCAGGCGCAGGAAGCCCGGGAAGCCCGAAGCCCCTGTCGAGAGAGTTGCCAGGGTCATCGAGCTTCCGCGTCCTCCGATCAGCCCCGAGGACTTCAAGCCGATCTCCATTACTGAGGGTGTGACCCTGAAGGAACTCGCCGAGAAGATGGACATCAAGTCCAAGTTCATCATCGGGAAGCTTCTGGCGAAAGGGATCGTTGCCTCAGTGAACCAGGCACTGGACATCGACATCGCCAAGGAGATCTGCGCCGAGTTCGGGTACAGGGCGGAGGTCATCACGTTCGAGGAGGAGGCCGAACGGAGGCAGGAGATCCAGGACAGGCCTGAGGACTACGCCGGCCGGCCTCCCGTCGTAACCGTCATGGGGCACGTGGACCACGGCAAGACTTCGCTGCTGGACGCGATCCGAGAGACCCACGTCACGGAGCAGGAAGCCGGCGGGATCACGCAGCACATCGGCGCCTACAGCGTCGAGGTGAACGGACGGTCCATCACGTTTCTCGATACGCCGGGCCACGAGGCCTTCACGCTCATGCGCGCCCGCGGCGCCCAGGCTACGGACATCGTGGTACTCGTGGTGGCAGCGGACGACGGCGTCATGCCGCAGACAATAGAGGCGATCCACCACGCGCGGGCTGCCAATGTCCCGATCGTGGTCGCAGTCAACAAGATCGACAAACCCGGTGCCCAGGTCGACCGCGTGAAGCAGTCTCTTGCGGACCAGGGGCTTCTCGCCGAAGACTGGGGTGGTGACATCGTGACCGTGCCGGTTTCGGCGAAACAGAAGTCGAATATCGACCTCCTGCTCGAGATGATCCTCCTCGTCGCCGACATGAAGGACTTCAAAGCCAATCCGAAACGGCTGGCCAGCGGCGTAGTGCTCGAGGCGAAGCTGGACCGCGGCAGAGGTTCCGTGGCGACCGTGCTGGTGCAGAGCGGGACCCTGAGGGTTGGCGACGCCCTGGTGGCGGGTGCCGTCAGCGGGCGCGTTCGCGCGCTCGTGGGTGCACGCGGGCTCCACCTCGAGGCTGCCGAGCCGTCCGTGCCGGTCGAGATCCAGGGGTTGCAGGACCTCCCGCACGCCGGCGATACCTTCCAGGTCTTCGAGGATGCGGCCAAGGCGCGTCAGGTTGCGGAATACCGGCAGACGAAGCAGCGCGAGAAGTCCCTGCAGGCGACTGCGCGCGTCTCGCTCCAGGCACTCTACCAGCAGATGAAGGAGGGAAGGGTCAAGGAGCTGCCCATCATCCTGAAATGCGACGTTCAGGGGTCGGTGGAGGTCCTCACCGACGTTCTGAACAAGCTCAGCACCGAAAAGGTCAAGGTGCGCATCCTCCACAGCGGCGCCGGCGCCGTCACAGAGACCGATGTGCTGCTCGCTTCCGCGTCGAACGCGATCATCATCGGTTTCAGCGTGCGGCCGGAACGCAAGGCGCAGGAACTCGCGGAAGTCGAAGGCGTGGAGATCCGCTTGTACACGGTGATCTACAACGTCGCGAACGACATCAAGAACGCGATGATCGGATTGCTGGAATACAAGACACAGGAAAAGTACCTGGGACGCGCCGAAGTCCGGGACACCTTCCGGGTGCCCAAGTTCGGGTTCGTGGCGGGTTCTCACGTTCTTGACGGGATGATCAAGCGCAACGCGGAGGTACGCCTCCTGCGCGACAACGTGGTCGTCCACGAGGGCAAGATCGCGTCGCTGCGCCGGTTCAAGGACGACGTCGGCGAGGTCAAGTCCGGCTTCGAATGCGGGATCGGTTTTGAAGGTTTTTCTGACATAAAGGTCGGGGACATCATCGAGGCCTACACGATCGAGAAGATTCAGCCCACATCGTTGTAGCTCTCGGGGTCGGCATCGGAATCGGGATCGGTGCCGGCCGAGAGCTAACCTCAATCCTGAAGTCCGTCGGCTAGTCATGATTTCGAGTGCCGATGGCGATTGCGACCCCGATTCCGACCCCGACGTCGGTAGAATCAGACGGTCGGTTTATGCCTATCGCCTACTGCACGCTGGAACTCTACCTCCCCTATTCCCGATCGCTGAAGGAGAAGCGAATGGTTCTGCGCAAGGCGCAGGACCGCCTCCGGGCGCGCTCCAACTTTTCCGTCGCGGAAGTCGACTACCAGGATCTCTGGCAGCGCGCCAAACTGGCCGCAGTGACAGTCGGCTCCGACAACGCGGTACTCGAACGGGCCGCCCAGCAGTTTGTGCACGAGGCTGAAGATATCCTGGGTGACCTCCTGGTCGACTGCCAGGTAACATTCATCGAACCCTGAGTTGCGATGCAGACATCACGAAGACCGCAGAGACTGGCCCTGCAGATTCAGCAGGAAATCAGCACGATGCTCTTCCGCAACGTGAAGGACCGGAGGATCGGCATGGTCACGGTTACCGGTGTCGATCTGAGCCCCGACCTCCGTCACGCCCGGGTGTATGTCTCGTGCATGGGAACCGACCAGGATAGGGCGGCGAGCCTGCAGGCCTTGAATCACGCCGCCGGCTGGATCCGGCACGAGCTCGGTCAGCGCATCCGGATGAAGTTCCTGCCCGAAGTGGTTTTTTTCACCGACTCTTCGCTCGAATACGGCGAGCGCATAGACCGGCTGCTGGATGAGATCAAGGAGCAATAACCCTTCGGGGATCGGATGATCGCGATGGACGGCGTCCTGGTTATCGACAAGCCTGCTGACTGGACCTCTCACGATGTGGTGGCCAAGGTGCGCAAGATCACGCACATCAAGAAGGTCGGACACACCGGCACGCTGGATCCGTTCGCGACCGGCGTGTTGCCCCTGACAATAGGGCGCGCCACGAGGCTGACCAATTATTTCCTCGCATCGGACAAGCATTACCGCGGGGTGATCCGGTTCGGCTTCGCCACCACGACCTTCGATCTCGAGGGCGAGCCGCTGAGCGAAGACACGCATCCCGAACTTGACCGGCAGGGACTCGAGGAGATTTTCAGGAAGTATACGGGAACCGTCGAGCAGACCGTGCCGCCCTATTCGGCCAGGAAGGTGAACGGGCAGCCGATGTACCGGTACGCTCGCAAAGGGATTGCGTTGGCACCGGCGACCAAACAGGTCCAAATCCGGTCCTTGACTCTGCTCGCGGTGCGCGGCTGCGAGGTCGAGTTCGAGCTTTCCTGCGCCGCAGGGACCTATGCGCGCAGCCTGGCCCATGACCTCGGCCGCGATATCGGCTCCGGGGCTCATCTGATCCAACTGCGCCGCATCCGCAGCGGAGAGTTCCCGATCGAAAACGCAATCCCCCTGATCAAGGAGGGGGAATTTCACCCTCGTGAGTTTTACATCGAGCGCATCATCCCGATGCAAGACCTCCTGCAGGAGATACCGTCAATCGT
>JAFNAH010000045.1 GCA_017860075.1 Acidobacteriota bacterium
TCGGGATTTCTCTCCGCCAGGGCCCGCAATCCGGCTCCGTGGGCGGTGCCTCATTTGATACTGCTAAGGAGTCTGAGGGCTTCTGCATTACCCGGGTCCCACCGCAGGGCTTGTTCGAACTGGACCGCGGCCCTCTTGGGCAACTCTACCTTGAGGTACAGCTTTCCCAGCTCCATATAGCTGTCCAGGGACGTGCTATCCAGTTCCAGCGCCCTCAGCAGGTGCTTCTCAGCTTCCTTTCTCAGCCTTACGATTCCGCTCTGCGCCACCCCCAGGTAATGATGGAATTTGGCGATCTCCGGGCGCAGCCACACACACTCCTTCAAATGTGTGACCGCCCGTTCGTAGTCGCCTTTCGCGAGGGCAATGCGGCCGGTCCGGTAAAGCCCATCAACCATCTTCTCCTGGTCTGCGTCAGTCGACGAACGCGCCTGCAGCGCTGAGTCGAGCTGGTTGGAATTCCTGGCTCTCTCGGCGTCGTACTCGGCGCGTGTAAGCGCGTCGCCGAGAGTGGAGTAGGCGCGGTTGACATAGGTGAACAGCTTCTCAACCCTTGTTCGAAGCTCGGGGCTGTGCTCCGCGGACTGGAACCGGTCAGGATGGTATTTCCTGGCCAGCTCGTGGTAGGCCGTTTTGATGTCCGCTTCGGGAGCCTCCGGAGGCACGGAGAGGACCTCGTACAGGCTGGCCGTTTCAAAACGGACGAGGAGGTCGTCGATTTCCTGACTGCGGGCTCCCTTGCCGGCACCTTCCCCGGGGAGGGTTGCCTGCAGGTCGATCAACCCGAGCACCAGGAGGCGCTGGATCAGTTCCACGGGCTGGGCGTCTCCAGAGGGGAGTACCGCGATGGCCTCCTCGATCGGAATTGGGCCTTGAACGATGGAGAGCGCAAACGCTTCGACGGAGCTCAGCGGGAGGTCCCGGCGCCCGTTGTCGGCCGCCACTGCAGGCACTAGGTAGCCCCTAAAAGGGCAAAGGCTCGATGGCGCTCTGTGGTCAGAGACCACCCGGCGGGCAGCGAGCACGATCATCTCCGGCAATGGAGCGGTGAGGTTGACGAGCTTTCGCAGGAACCTGTCGCCGGGATAGAAGCGGATCTTCGGCTCGGCCCATGCCAGCAGGGTGGCTAGAATGCTAACGGCCTGTTCTCGAAGGCCTTCCTGAAGGTCGGCCGCTCCGATCTTGGCCCCGCGAAGCACCGCCTGATCGGCCGTCATGCCCCCCTTCATCATGGAAGCGATGGTGTGCAGTGCAGTGCGATTGACGAGCTTCATTCGCACCAGGACGCGAACCAGGTGATCATCAGGAGCATTACTCTCGGCATAGGCCAGCAGCCCGCCTCTGATCGCCAGCTGCTTCTTGATGGAGCCCATCTCTGCCCGGAGAATCCCCGTTTGCCGGCTTCGATGGATCTCGAGCAGCGCATCCACTAGATTCGGTCGATTTTCCTGCATGCGTGACCCATTTCCCGGGGGACCTGTTCCGATCCCCGGGGAAGCTGCTGCTGCGGTATCGCTCCGCAGGTCCGCGCCGCGGCTGAATAGACTCGCCAGCCGGGAACCGATGGAGCCCTGACCGGATGCGGCCCTCGGCCACTCTTCTTTGCAGTGATCTTCCTGGAGCAATCCCCAGGTTCATATCGGCCGGATCGGGGATCGTGATACGGGTCTATTTCGTGGGAGTCGAAATCAACCAGTAGCCCAGAAGCGCCAGAACGTCATAGAGGGCGTGAGCCACCATCGGAGCAATCAGGCTCCCGCGGGCGATGTACAGAATTCCGAAGAGCATGCCGTACACTGAAGCCACTACAATTCCCTGCAGGCCTTGAACATAGTGACCGGCGCCGAATGCGAGGCTCCAGACGACCAGCCCCACCCTGACGCCGCCGAGGTGCTCCCGGAAGCGTGTCAGTATGAAGGCGCGCTGGAGTTCCTCCTTGAAGCCGCCGGCGTATAAGGCCGAGCACAGGAAGAACACCAGGTCCCGGCGGGTCCTGATCATATCGATGAGGGGATTGCGCTCGAGGAAGTACTTCGGAAGGAAGATGCGGAAACCGGCCGCGATCAGAGCATTGGCAAGAAACAGAATGGGCACAAGCGCCAGACCAAAGGCCACGTGCGATTTCCACTGGTCGCGTCTCAGCCCGAGATCCCGGAAGCTCTCACCGTGCATCCGGAGAACGAGCAGCATCAGAAGGAGCGCGATCGAAGCCTCCAGGAGTATGAAGGCTGAGATCGTGCGTGCATCGGCAACGCTCAATAGCGGCCCTCCGTGAATCGCAGTGAAGGGCAGCGCAGCGAAGAAGCTCGACACCAGGCCGGACAGCAGCAGAACCTCGAGGAGCGCCTGAAGGCGATCCATCCAGGCAACGATGGGACGGTTAGGGAGGGGTTCCGATTCCATAGTCACGAAGCGCTAGTCCATGATTCGCTTGTGCGGATTCATGCTGCGGACCCATTCTCGCACATGCCTCACAGACATCACTATCATATTGACCCGTCTTTTGTTAGCGCATCTTGAGGGGAGGCGCACCCTGATGGGATCGGCCGATCGTCCGACCAAAGCCAAGGCCGGTTCAGCTCTGTCCGATCTCTTTTGTAATCATACAGTTGTGTGTTTCATCCTGCAGTATTAATATTAAGATGTAGAGGTTCTGAAGAAGCGCTGCAGTTGACTGAACCGTTCCAGGGAATAGATCATCCAATATAGAAGTCGGGATCATATTTCCTGGCCAAGGAAAGTCCAATGAAGACGAGCCTATTTCTGTGGCTGGCTCTTTGCTTGGCCCTGGAGACCGGAATTGCTGGCCATCAGGCGGGCGGGGAAGCGACTCTAGCCGAGGGTACGCTAATCCAGCTGGAATTGAATGATCACCTGAGCAGCAAGCTCAATCACGAGGGGGACACGTTCACTGCATCCGTTACAGTCCCGATTTATGTCTCCGACCACCTTGTGGTGCCCAAGGGAAGCCTTGTGACGGGTAACATCTCACGCATCATCCGACCCGGTCGTTTCAAGGGAAAAGCGGTGATGAACCTGGTCTTCAAGTCGATCCGGCTTCCAGGCAGAGGCGACGTGCCGATTCTCGCCTCGCTTGACAGGCTCGACTTGTCGAAGGGGAGCGCGACGGTCATGAGCGAGAACCGCGTGGAAGGCGGCGGTTCAACGGGCAAGGATGTCGTTCGCGTGGCCACACCGACCCTCGCGGGAGCGGGCATCGGATCCCTGGCCGGTGGAGGGACTGGGTCGGCGATCGGCGCAGGCATTGGTGCGGCCGTCGGGCTGGGAACCGTCTTCACGACTCGCGGGAAAGATCTGGAGATTCTCCGGGGATCGGGTATGGAAATCCGCCTCGATCGCCCGCTCCAGGCTTCACCCGATACTCCTGCCGGAGGAGAGTTCCGTCAGCGCTGACTGCCTCGCAATTCCGGTGTCGAACCCGTCGCAGCTCTATTTCCGCAGGACTTCCAAGCCTCGCATATAAGGCCTGAGCGCCTGCGGGATCACCACCGAGCCGTCTCTCTGCTGGTAGTTCTCGAGAATGGCCAGCCATGTCCTGCCGATCGCCAGGCCGGAACCGTTCAGCGTATGCACGAACTGGCGCTTGCCATCTGCTCCCCGAAACCGAATGCCGGCGCGTCGTGCCTGGAATGCCTCGAAGTTGCTGCAGGAAGATATCTCCCTGAACCGGTTCTGACTCGGCAGCCAGACTTCAATGTCATAGGTCTTGGCACTCGAGAATCCCATATCGCCGGTACAAAGGACGACAACCCGGTAGTGCAGCCCCAGGCGCTGGAGAATCTCCTCCGCATCCCGAGTGAGAGCCTCGAGCTCTTCATAGGACTTGTCAGGGTGGGCGAACTTGACTAATTCCACTTTGTTGAACTGGTGCTGACGTATCAGGCCGCGCGTGTCCTTTCCGTAAGACCCGGCCTCGCTCCGGAAGCACGGAGTGTAGGCCACGAACTTCTGTGGCAGCGTTTCTCCTTCCAGGATCTCGTTCTGGTAGATGTTGGTCACCGGCACTTCGGCGGTCGGGATGAGGTAGTAGTCGGTTCCCTCCAGCCTGAACAGGTCCGTGGCAAACTTGGGCAGGTTCCCGGTACCGAAGAGGCTGGTGGAATTCGCGACAAACGGGGGCAGGACCTCGGTGTAGCCGTGTTGGGTGACATGGACCTCGAGCATGAAGTTGATCAGCGCCCTTTCCATCAAGGCGCCGGCGGCACGCAGCAGCGAAAAGCGGGTCCCGGCGATTTTGGCGGCCCGATCCAGGTCGAGTATCCCGAGGGCTGTGCCCAGGTCGACGTGATCGAGGGGTGCGAAGTCGAAGTGCGGCGCCGTGCCCCAGCGCCTGACCTCGGCGTTCGCAGCTTCGTCCGATCCCGCCGGTACGGTTTCGTGCGGCAGGTTCGGGATGCCGTGCAATATGGAGTTCAACTTCTCTTCCAGCGATCGCGAGGTCTCTTCGAGCGACTTGATCTCGTTCGAGATCTCTTTGACCTGCGATTGTCGAACCGAAGTGTCCTGACCGCTCTTCCTGAGGCGGCCGATTTCTTCGGAGGCTTCATTCCGCTGCCTTCGGAGATCGTCGGATCTCAAGACTATCTTCTTGAGCTCCGCATCGACCGATACCAGCTCTTCTATCGAGTAGTCGCCGCCGCGAGTCGAGAGCCGCTTCCGCACAAAATCAAGATTGGCGCGCACAAAGTTACGGTCCAGCATGGCGTCTTCCTTCCTGGAGAAAGAGATAATTATTGCACAAAACCGCTGCGGCGACGTCTGCGACGAAGGTGTAACGTTGGCCTGTCGCGCACAGCGTGCGAATCTGGGCTATCCTCGGGGCCGGAATCGGTGTCGGCATCGAGCGCAGGTGCTCTCAGTCTCGAGGTCCACCGTCCCGTCACGATTCCGGACGCCGACACCGATTGCGACCCCGATACCGGCTCCGACATCGAGATCCTTCCCTGATGACCGCGAAATCGCGCACGATCGGGGTCTCGCGGCCCGAGCAGGTATATTCAGATCGCCTTGCACTGGCACATAACTATCTTTGTGGTGCTTGACTTTGGCGGAGGGGGTTGCTTGAATCACCGCATGAGCGAGATCCGTAGAGCGGTGTTCCCCGCAGCCGGTCTTGGGACGCGGTTTCTGCCCGCCACCAAAGCGCAGCCGAAGGAAATGCTGCCGCTGGTTGACAAGCCGCTGATCCAATACGTCGTCGAAGAGGCAGTGGATGCAGGTATCGAGAACCTTGTCATCGTAACCGGTCGAGGCAAGAATGCGATAGAAGACCACTTCGACGTTTCGTTTGAGCTCGAGAGGATCCTCGAAGACAGGGGGAAATCGGATCTGCTCAAGCTGGTCCGGGCGGTTTCCGACATGGTCAACATCGTCTACGTTCGTCAAAAGGAGGCTCTGGGCCTGGGACACGCGGTGATGATGGCGGAAAATCTTGTGAATCGGGAGCCATTCGCGGTTCTGCTTGGGGACGACGTGATCGAGGCCGAACCACCGTGCATCCGGCAGATGATTGACGTCTACGAGCGACATCGCGCCAGTGTAATCGCGATCATGGAAGTGCCTCGTGACGAGGTCCAACGCTACGGGATCATCAAAGGTGCTCCGCTCGAAGGCGGAGGCGGACGCGTCTACAGGGTCGAGGATCTGGTCGAGAAGCCGTCTGTAGAAGATGCTCCGTCCAATCTGGCGATCATCGGACGCTACATCCTGACTCCGGGTATCTTTCCCGCCTTGCGGGGAACCGGACAGGGCCGCGGGGGAGAGATCCAACTGACTGACGGCCTGAGACGCCTGCTGTCGGAAGAGCAAGTCCTGGCGTATCGCTTCCAGGGGCGGAGATATGACGCCGGCGAGAAGCTGGGCTTCCTCAAAGCGACCGTGGAGTTCGCCCTCAAGAACAGCGAGCTGGGACCTGAGTTTCGCAAGTATCTGAAATCTCTAATTCTCAACTGATTCCGACGGCGGGCTATCCTATGCGGGTTCTGGTAATCGGTTCAGGTGGCCGCGAACACGCCCTCGTTTGGGCTCTGAAACGCAGCAGCCGCGTCAGCCATCTCGTCTGCGCACCCGGTAACGGCGGAATCGCTCGTGACGCCGCCTGCCACCCCATCTCTCCGGCTGACCAACGTGCGGTTCTCGACCTGGCAATCTCCCAGAAGATCGATCTGGTGGTGATCGGGCCGGAAGCCCCGCTTGCGGCAGGCCTTGCGGATTTCCTTTCGGAGCATGGCTTGCCGACAATGGGGCCCACTCGAGCTGCCGCTCGGCTTGAGTGCAGCAAGGTCTTCGCCAAGGAATTCATGGCGCGGCACGATATTCCCACTGCCCAATTCAGTGTTCACGAAACGCCCGAGCGGGCTTTGTCTGCCATTGAATCGCGTGAGGTCCGATATCCCCTGGTGGTCAAGGCGGACGGTCTTGCAGCCGGAAAAGGCGTCGTGGTGGTCCAAGACCCCCAGAAAGCGGCCGAGGCCATCAGAAGGATGATGGTCGAGAGGGAATTTGGCTCGGCAGGAGAAAAGGTCGTTCTGGAGGAGTTTCTGGCCGGTAAGGAAGTCTCCTACATCGTTTTCACCGACGGCTCGACAACTGTTCCCGCGGTCGCCGCCCGCGACCACAAGGCGGCCTATGACAACGACCGGGGCCCGAACACCGGAGGTATGGGCGCATTCTCGACGGATGACATCCTGGCTCCGGAGCTCGAGAAGTATGTGCTCGACAAGGTGATCCATCCCGTTATCCGTGGAATGGAGAAGGAGGGATGCCCTTTCAAGGGGATACTGTATGCGGGTTTGATGCTCACGCCCGGGGGCCCCAAAGTCCTCGAGTTCAATGTCCGGATGGGGGACCCGGAAGGGCAGGTGATCCTGCCAAGGCTGGGGAGCGATTTTGCTGTACTGTGCGAGAATCTGGCGTTGGGAAAGCTGGCAGACTGCAGGGTTGAGTGGAGCGCGAGTTCGGCGATTTGTATCGTTCTGGCTTCCGGAGGCTATCCCGGCGCCTACTCCAAGGGCAAGGTGATCTCCGGAATTGAGATGGCCGAGGAGAACCCCAAGGTTTTCGTTTTCCACGCAGGCACCCGGCGGCTGGGTTCGAGCCTGGTTACCGATGGCGGGCGTGTGCTGGGTGTTACGGCCGTCGACAGGGACCTTGGATCGGCAATGGTCGTGGCCTACGAGGCGGTCAACAAGATTCGCTTTGACGGCATGCAGTATCGGCGCGACATCGGGGCGAGCGGCCTGGCGTCCCGCTGATGGCGCGCTGACGATGACTGAGCAGCGGTGCGGTCGGGGCGAGTCCGGCCGCTGGTCCGTTTCATCGAAAACATAACAGATCTTTGCGAGCGGTCGTCTGGCGAAGTCACCCGTCCCATCGCCGAGTTCCACTCGTCAGATCTGATCACGGAGGCCTTGTGATAAGACCGAAAGTTGCGGTTGTGATTGGAAGTGACTCCGACTACCCCGTGATAGAGGACATGATCGGGTTGCTGGAGAAGTTTTCGATACCTTTCGAGGTAACCGTCTCCAGCGCTCATCGTTCCCCCGACAGGACGCACCGGTATGCTGCGACGCTTGAAGAGAGGGGGATACAGGTTGTGATCGGGTGCGCCGGAGCAGCGGCCCACCTTGCAGGAGTCCTGGCGTCGCACACGATCCTCCCGGTGATCGGGGTGCCGATCGACTCCTCTCCGTTGAAAGGATTCGATGCGCTCCTGTCTACTTCCATGATGCCCGCCGGCGTCCCTGTGGCCACCATGGGAATCGGCAAGTCGGGCGCGGCCAACGCCGCCCTCCTTGCAGCCCAGATCCTGGCGCGGAATGATGCTGCCCTGGCGGATCGTTTGAGGGAGCACAAGAAGTCACTCGCCGATCGCGTCGAGGAGCGTGATCGCGAGCTCAAGAAATCCCGCAATGTCTAAGTTCTACATCTGCACCTTTGGCTGTCGCTGCAATCAGGCCGACAGCGGTGCGATCCGTGAGAGCCTCTGCCGGAAGGGTCTCGAGGAAGCGGCGAGCCACAGCGATGCCGACCTCGTTGTCGTCAACTCCTGCACGGTAACGCAGAGGGCCGACCAGCAAGTGCGCGCGACAATCCGGGTGCTCGCGTCGTCGTAGCGGGTTGTTACGCGCAGCGAGACCCGGATTCATTGGCTGCGATACCCGGCGTCAGCCTCGCGGTTGGTAACGCGGATCGCGAACGCCTGGCTGAACTCCTGGAGGAGAGCGTCGCAACCCCCGAAATCAAGGTATTCCGCTCGCCTCTGACCGGTCGCGGCCCCCATCTCTCGATGGCTCCATGCGGGACCGGGGGCAAGACCCGTCCTCTATTGAAGCTCCAGGACGGCTGCGATGCGCGTTGCTCGTACTGCATTGTGCCTTCAGTGCGAGGGCCGGGGCGAAGCGCCCGGCCGGAGGACGTCCTGGCGCAGGTCAAAGCCCTGCTGGGAGCCGGGTACCGCGAGATCGTTCTGACCGGTGTCAATCTCGGCGCCTATGGACGGAATCTCGAGGGCGCGCCGACGTTATCCCGGCTGCTGCGACGCATCCTCGAGATCCCGGGACTCGGGCGGCTTCGTCTCAGCAGCATTGAGCCCATGCGCTTTTCCCGCGATATCGTGCGGCTTGCAGCCTCAAATCCTGCAATTGCACCGCATTTTCACATCCCCCTGCAAAGCGGCTCAGACCGGGTACTGCGGGCGATGCGCCGGCCCTACACGGCCGC
>JAFNAH010000425.1 GCA_017860075.1 Acidobacteriota bacterium
TGAAACGCGCACAGATCCTCATCGCCCGTCGCGAGGTATCCCTTCGAGCCGTAGAAGATGTTGCCAATGGTGTTCCGGTCGTCCTGGATCGCCCCCATGCCTGTCGTAGCGACCGGGCCCTGCGGTTTCCCGAAAGCTGCGGACCCGATTCCGGCCTCGCGGTTGGTTATCCAGTGGCGCACCTCCATTTCCAGGAGTTTCCTCTTTCCGTCGCGGAGCTCGTACTCGAACGCGCAGTTAAGCGTGTTGGGGGTCTCCTGGTCGTCGTCGAACATGAAGTGTCCCCCGACAGCGGAGATACGGTTCGGGAAACCCACTCCCAGGCCCCAGCGGGCCACATCGACCTGGTGCACACCCTGGTTCCCCAGGTCGCCGTTGCCGTAGTTCCAGATCCAGTGCCAGTTGTAGTGGAAGTGGTTTCTGGTAAAAGGCAGCAGCTTTGCGGGACCGGTCCATAGATCGTAGTGGACGCCTTTCGGGACAGGCTGCTCCGGGGCGCGGCCAATGGTGTTCCGCCACTTGAAGCAGAGCCCGCGCGCCATGTAGACCTCGCCCAGCAATCCCTCGCGCATCCTGCGGACCGCGTCCCTGAGGGCAGGGGCGGAGCGGATCTGTGCACCGTGCTGCACGATCCGGTCGTACTTCTTTGCGGCCTTCACGAGCTGCTTCCCCTCCCACAGGTTGTGACAGCACGGCTTCTCGATGTAGACGTCTTTTCCGGCCTGGCAAGCCCAGATGCCCATAAGGGCGTGCCAGTGATTTGGCGTGGCGATTGCAATGACATCGACGGATTTGTCATCCAGGAGCTTGCGGATATCAATGAAGGTCTGAGGCTTGGGAATTCCCATCTTCTCGATTTCCGGCAGGCGCTGTGCCAGCACCTCTTCATCCACGTCGCACACGGCTGCAACCTCCGTATTCTTCAAGCCGCGAAATCCGCTTACGTGATCCATCCCCCGGCCGTGCAGCCCGCAAACCCCCACCCGGATACGGTCGTTGGCGCCGAAGACGCGCTCGGGGCGCGCAATGAATGCGATGTTGCTGAATACCGCGATACCCGCCGTGGATTCAAGCCCGTTCTTCAGAAAACCTCGTCGCGTAACCTCCGATCTCATACGCATAGCCACCTCCTCTTGTCGGAGCCATTCTAACCTTCAGGAGTGGGAAAAGGCATTGGAGCCATTCTAACCTTCAGGAGTGGGAAAAGGCATTGTTTAAAGAGCCCCGGGTCCTGCCGCCAACGGATCGGGGGGCCCTGGAGGCGGATTCTCTTTGCAGTTCCACAGCGCGCTGTGTATTTTCTTCAGGGCACGCCACAGCCGAGGCGGCTTCACGGGAAGGTTGGTCCGGGTCGCGCCACGGCGCGCTCCGCCTCTCTGCATCCGGATTTGCGTGTCGCCCCTCCGCAGAGCCAGCAGCGTCTCCGGACTGGCAGAAGGCGAACGCGGGGTAACTCTATGACGAAGCAATACTCGTATCCCAAGGACAAAGTCAGGATCCTGCTCCTCGAAGGCATCCATCCGGCAGCAGTCGACATTTTCAAGGAGGCCGGCTACGAGGCCCGCGTCGTGAAGTCTGCAATGTCCAACCAGGAACTGCGGGATGTGATCGAGCCGATTCACGTGCTCGGGATCCGATCCAAGACACAGATACGGCAACCGGCCATCGGAGCCTCCAAACGGCTGCTGGCCATCGGTTGCTTCTGTATCGGAACCGACCAGGTCGACCTGGACGCGGCCGCTTCAAAGGGAGTGCCGGTATTCAACGCGCCGTTCAGCAACACCCGGAGTGTCGCCGAACTGACACTCGCTGAAGTCGTCATGCTGTCGCGCAAGGCGGCGCATCGCAGCATGGAACTTCACAGCGGTCGATGGGAGAAGTCCGCCGCAGGCAGTCGCGAAGTCAGGAACAAGACCATCGGGATCGTCGGATACGGCCACATAGGCTCGCAGGTGGGATTGCTTGCCGAAGCCTTCGGCATGCGGGTCGTCTTCTACGACATCGTCAACAAGCTGCCGCTCGGAAATGCCGTGCAGTTGGCAAGTCTCGGAGAACTGCTCCAAAGTTCGGACTTCGTCACCCTGCACGTCCCGGAATCGCCCGAGACCAGGAACATGGTAAGCAGCCGGGAAATCTCCCTCATGAAAAACGGAAGCTGTCTGCTGAACCTGAGTCGCGGATCCGTCGTGGATCTCAAAGCCGTAAGCGACGCTCTCACCTCCGGCCACCTGGCGGGTGCAGCGCTCGACGTATTTCCGCGTGAGCCGGGGTCGAGCTCAGAGGCCTTCGAATGCGAGCTTCGCGGCCTCGAAAACGTTATCCTCACCCCTCACATCGGAGGCAGTACGGAGGAAGCGCAACGCAACATCGGCATCGAGGTCGCGAGCGCCCTTGTCAAGTACATAGAGACTGGAAGTTCATCCGGCTCCGTTAACTTTCCACACGTCGACCTCCCGCTCGTGCGGAACCGACACCGCGTGCTGAACATCCATCGAAACGTACCGGGCGTCCTCAGCAACAT
The DNA here is from genome assembly GCA_017860075.1 of Acidobacteriota bacterium. Taxonomy (GTDB): domain Bacteria; phylum Acidobacteriota; class UBA6911; order UBA6911; family UBA6911; genus JACADW01. The sequence continues at coordinate 2,522 of JAFNAH010000425.1, forward strand.
CAATCGCATCGTGGCGGAGATGGGGGTGAACATCAGTTCGCAGTACCTTGGAACCCGTCATGACGTCGGTTACCTGATCATGGATGTGGACCAGAAGATCTCAAGGGAAGTCAAGCGCGAGATCGACCTCCTGGACACTACCATAAAGACCAGGCTCCTGTTCTGACCGGGAGCCCCGCGGGTTTCTATGAGGCGAGCGTCCCGGCAGCCATGGGTCCTGGCGATCGCACTGCCGCGCGTCCCAGGCAGGGGAAGTCTTTACTGGTACACGTACTGGCCGAGGCAAGGCACGCCGTCGAGCATCCGGCCATCCGACGAACCGCTCACGGTGAAACCCAGGATCCGCTTGTCCGAGACGTACTTGAAGTATCTCGCAGCACTCAGATTACCACTGAACAGCTGGCTCACCATTCCGACGTACTTCCTGCCCGGCGTGAGCGTGAGCGTCGTCGATGATACCTCGTTGCCATTCGCGTCCGTCGCGGTCAAGGTCACCGTTGCGCTGGTAGTCTCGACATTCACAAACGCTATGCCGGTCCAGCCGTCCAGCTCCATCTTGGGAAACCAGCCCACTCTGGCACCCGTGCCAGCCGGCAGCGATACCCGATTGCCCGGCTGATAAAACCTGGTGTACCCGGCCAGGAAGCCGGAGTCCGATGCAAACGACAGATAGGCGATGTTCGCCGGGTCCTCGAAAAACCTGCCAACCGTAATCTCCTTCCGCTGCAACGGGCCGAGCGTAACGTTTACCGATTGGATTGGGCCCCCGCCGTCAGGCCCGTAGGCCTTGAGTTCTCCCCGAACCGCTGCGACGCTGGTATTTGTCAGCGCAATCTCGGTTTCCCAGGGGTCGAAGCTCGCCACGTGCGGGAAATAGACCGTGTACAACTCGGGCCGCAACCGGAAGCTTCCGAAGACGCACGGTGCCAGTGATCGCGCTACCAGGCCTGCTCGATCTCCTCGAGCGTGCGGCCCTTGGTCTCAGGGATCTTCTTCCGGACGAGCCAAACCAATACTACGCAAAACAGAGCGTACAGGTAGAACGGGAAGCCGTGATTGAACCTCGACACAAGCCAGGGCTGGTCGTCCATCATCGGGAAGGTTTGTGACACGAGGAAATTGGATGTCCAGAGGGCAAACGTGGCGACCGACAGCGCACGTCCGCGTATGCGCGTCGGGAAGATCTCGGAAAGAATCACCCAGGTAACAGGGCCGACAGAAAGTGCAAAACAAGCCATGTAACTCAGGATGAAGGCCAGCACCCAGAATGAGACCGCCCCCAGCTGCGCGGCAATGCCCATCGCGACGAGCGAAATGCCCATCCCCGATGCGCCGACGATCATCAGAGGCCTGCGCCCGATCGCATCCACAGTCTGGATCGCGATGACCGTGAAGAGCATGTTGACCGCCCCGACTACTATGGTCTGAAGAAGCGCCGCGTTCACCCCGGAACCCAGTCTCTTGAATATCTCGGGGGC